>DAOWKG010000279.1 GCA_030639985.1 Desulfuromonadaceae bacterium | reverse complement strand
GGACTTAAAGCGATTGATGCCATGGTACCAATTGGCCGGGGTCAACGGGAACTGATTATCGGTGACCGGCAAACCGGTAAAACTGCGGTTGCAATTGATACCATTATCAACCAAAAAGGCAATGGCGTTATTTGTGTCTACGTTGCTATTGGCCAGAAACGTTCTACCGTTGCTCAGGTAGTTGAAAAACTACGGCAGCACGGTGCGATGGAATACACCATTGTTGTTTCGGCAACCGCGTCCGATCCGGCGCCACTGCAATTTATTTCACCGTATACCGGTGTTACCATTGCCGAGTACTTCCGTGATAATGGTCGCCATGGTCTGATTGTTTATGATGATCTTTCCAAGCAGGCAGTTGCTTATCGTCAGCTTTCCTTGTTGCTCCGGCGTCCCCCTGGTCGCGAAGCGTTCCCTGGCGATGTTTTCTACATCCACAGCCGGTTACTGGAGCGGGCAGCAAAATTGAGTGATGCTGAAGGTGCAGGTTCTTTGACTGCCCTACCTATCATTGAAACTCAAGCAGGCGACGTTTCGGCCTATATCCCTACCAATGTTATTTCGATAACTGATGGTCAGATATTCCTCGAGACCGATCTGTTCTACTCTGGTGTGCGACCAGCAATCAACGTTGGTTTGTCGGTTTCACGGGTTGGTGGTGCAGCTCAGGTAAAAGCGATGAAACAAGTTGCTGGTACCTTGCGCTTGGCACTGGCACAGTATCGTGAAATGGCGGCATTTGCCCAGTTTGGTTCTGACCTTGATGCTGCGACCCAAGCCCAGCTTAATCGCGGTGCCCGTTTGGTCGAAGTTCTCAAGCAGGGTCAGTATAAGCCGCTACCGGTTGCGATTCAGGTTCTTGCCATCTATGCTGTTAACAACGGCTATGTTGATGAGTACCCTGCTACCTCCGTGCTTAAATATGAGAGCGAAATGCTCGCATTTATGGATGCACAACACGCCGATGTTATTAAAGATCTGACCGCAAAAGCTGCCATTGATGATGACCTTGAAGGTCGTATCAAGTCTGCTCTTGAAGAATTCAAAAGTCAGTTTGTAGCCTGATTCGATAAAGGTTTGGACAGATGCCAAGTCTGAAGGACATAAAAAAACGGATCGGCTCGGTAAAAAATACCCAGCAGATCACCAACGCGATGAAAATGGTCGCTGCGGCAAAATTACGTCGTGCCCAGGAAGCAGCAGTTTCTGCTCGACCTTATGCCGAAAAGTTGCAGTCAGTTATGTCAAATCTGGCGCAACGCGAAGAGGCTGATGGTCACCCGCTCCTTTGTCAACGGGGTACCGGGCGGGCTTTAATCGTGCTAATGACAGCTGATCGTGGTTTGTGCGGTGGCTTTAATGCCAACGTATCGAAAGCGGCAGAGCGGTTCATTCGTGATAACGAAAAGGGCTTTGATGATATTGATCTGGTGATTGTCGGTCGTAAAGGACGTGACTTTCTAAAAAATCGGGTCGGAGAAAATATCGTTAAAGTGCATGAAGATATCACCTCTGATGCAACCTACAAAACTGCACAACTGATAGGGCAAGAAATAATTGCTGCCTACAGTGAAGAAAAATATGATGCAGTATATGTTATCTACAACGCTTTCCAGAGTGCGATTGTCCAAATCGTTACCGAAGAGCAAGTGTTGCCGATACAGCCGCAAGAAGCTGAGGAAGAAACTGTCAATTCGATTGATTATATTTATGAACCAGACCGCACTGAGGTGTTGGAACAGTTACTTCCCAAAATGGTTGAAGTACAGATTTTCCGGGCGCTGCTCGAATCAAATGCATCGGAGCAAGGGTCACGGATGTCATCAATGGATAGCGCTAGTCGTAATGCTGCCGAGATGATCGATAAGTTGACCTTGCAGTACAACCGTGCCCGTCAGGCAGCAATCACCAAAGAGTTGATGGAAATCATCTCTGGTGCCGAGTCGATAAATTAATAACGAGAATTCAGACATATAAGGCTTATTCCGCTAGGAATAAGGAGGAAAGGTTTAATTATGAACAAGGGTAAGATCACACAGGTTATTGGTCCTGTTGTCGATGTCGAATTTGAGCCAGGCCAGCTTCCAGAAATTTTCCATGCCGTAAAACTTACCAATCCAGCAATCAGTGATGGTGAGTGGAACCTGGTTTGTGAAGTAGCGCAGCATCTGGGTGAAAACACCGTTAGAACCATTGCTATGGACTCTACCGAAGGTTTGGTTCGTGGTCAGGAAGTACTCGATACCGGTGATCAAATTTTGATGCCAGTGGGTGCCGAAACACTTGGTCGCATTCTCAATGTTATCGGTGAGCCCGTTGATGAGGCTGGTCCGGTAACTAACAAAAAGTTTTGGCCAATTCATCGCCCCGCCCCTGACTTTGTCAGCCAGTCAACCAAGGTTGAGTCGTTTGAAACCGGAATCAAAGTTGTTGATTTGCTTGCCCCGTACTCACGTGGTGGTAAAATCGGCTTGTTCGGTGGTGCCGGTGTTGGTAAGACGGTTCTGATCATGGAACTGATTAACAACGTCGCGCAACAGCATGGTGGTTTCTCAGTTTTTGCCGGGGTGGGCGAACGTACTCGTGAGGGTAATGACCTTTGGGAAGAGATGAAAGAGTCTGGCGTTCTTGATAAAGCAGCACTTATCTACGGTCAGATGAATGAGCCTCCAGGTGCTCGTGCCCGGGTTGCCCTTTCGGCTTTGACTATTGCTGAGTATTTCCGTGATGAAGAGGGACAGGACGTCCTCTTGTTTATCGACAATATCTTCCGCTTTACCCAAGCAGGTTCCGAGGTTTCAGCCCTTCTAGGTCGGATTCCTTCTGCGGTTGGTTACCAACCTACCCTGTCTACCGAAATGGGTGAGTTACAGGAACGGATTACCACTACCGATAAAGGTTCGATCACTTCAGTTCAGGCTATCTACGTTCCTGCTGATGACTTGACTGACCCTGCTCCTGCAACTGCATTTGCTCACTTGGACGCAACTACAGTTCTTTCGCGTCAGATTGCCGAACTGGGTATTTATCCTGCGGTTGACCCCCTTGATTCAACCAGCCGGATTCTTGATCCACAGGTTATTGGTGATGAGCATTACAAAGTTGCTCGTGACGTGCAGTTTGTTCTGCAACGTTATAAAGATTTACAGGATATCATTGCAATTCTTGGTATGGATGAGCTTTCCGAGGAAGATCGTCAGGTAGTTGCCCGGGCACGGAAGATCCAGCGTTTCCTTTCCCAGCCATTCTTTGTTGCTGAAATCTTTACCGGTTCACCAGGTAAATATGTTGAATTGAAAGATACCATTAGAGGCTTCCAGGAGATTCTTGATGGCAAGCATGATGATTTACCAGAGCAGGCATTCTATCTGGTTGGAACCATCGAAGAAGCAGTCGAAAAAGGGAAAGAGCTGGCAGCCTGATTGGTTGAATAAGTAGCTACAAACGCAAAGGACAATCGTAATGGCTGATACACTAAAACTAGAAATGGTAACCCCTTACAAACAGGTACTCTCAGTCGAGGTTGATGAACTGACAGCGCCTGGTTTTGTCGGGGAGTTGGGGCTTCTTCCCGGTCACACGCCGTTATTGACTACCCTCAAAGTTGGTCAATTAACCTATAAGAGTGGTGGCACAGTTACTAATATTGCCGTTAACTGGGGTTATCTGGAAATTGAAGATGATACTGTCACGGTTTTGGTTGATACTGCTGAAAAGGCGGATGAGATTGATCTTGCTCGCGCTAAAGCTGCTTTAGGACGCGCTGAAGATGCTCTTAATACCTTGTCCCTAGAAGACAAGAAATACAAAGTCATGGAAGCTGCACTGCAAAGGGCTTTAGTCCGGATCCAGGTTGCTGGTGGCGGACACTAAGAAAAAAAGATAAAATGTGTATTTATGGGCACCCCGGTTTGGGGTGCCTTTTTTTATGGAAGATTATCGCCGAGCAGATAATAAATATTAAACAACAACTAAATTTCGTCCTTGTTGTTTAGCCGCGTACAATTTTTTATCTACCTGCTTAAGCATTTCCTCGACATCTTTTTGGCCGCAAAATTCACATCCGCCAACGCTTATAGTTACATTGGTATCTAAAGCAAAGTTATTATTGCCAATTGCCGCATGAAGATTCTCTGCTAAGGCTTTGGCTCCGTTCAGAGTAGTTTCGGGGCATAAAATCAAAAATTCATCGCCACCCCAGCGACTGACAATATCGGTACTACGCAGGGTCGCATGAGTGAGGGTGGCAACCTCCTCTAGCACCTTATCGCCAGCTTGATGACCATAGCTGTCATTGATATTTTTGAACCTGTCAATATCAAACATAATGAGCGAAAAGGTAAGTTGATAACGTTGGGACCGTGCCAGTTCTTTTTCCAGCTCCATATCCATCTTGCGACGGTTAAATAAGCTGGTAAGTTGATCTGTGGTCGAAAGAAGTTCTAGTTCCTGGTTTATATTTTGCAATTTTAGATTCTTATCATGCAATTCATTGTCCGCAAGTTGTTCAATGTCGGCTGCTATAGCGCCAATTTCATTGTTGGGATAGATATAAGTAGAACCATTACCACGATTATCTGCAAGGATATCGCCGACTCGCTGCTTCAATTCCTCCAATGGGGTAACAATGCGCTTGCTTAGGTTGGCACTTAAAACCCAACCCAATAGGATAGCAACCCCGACAATAGCGCTAATTGTGAGAACTATTTTGTTAATGATCGGCTGGATAATTTCTTTTTTGTCCACCATCGTCACTATAACCCAGCCAATTTTGTCAATTCGAGTGTAATATGCCAGTTTATCAACGCCATTGAAGCTGACAGTAAATTTACCTTCGGGCTGGTTAAGGTCAATATTAGTATTAAATCTGCTGGTGACGGTATGTGACAGGTGGTTTTTATCGTGGTGGATAATGATTTCCCCGTCAATTTTAGCGGCAAAACTGTGAGAAGATTTATATCTGCCATCCTGTTTTTTTAAGATATTGGCAACGGTATCTATAGAGCTATCAATAGCGACAACACCATTGATGGTACCGTTTGTAGCTGTCAATACGCGACTGATAGAGACTAACCACTGTTTGTCGATAATGTCTTGATAGGGGATACCATCGGAGATATCTGGTTGAGCAGCCATGGCTGCTTTGTACCAAGGTCGAACTACGGAGTTGAACCCGGCAGGCGGGGTATAGTCATTGATGAGTAATGAGCCGTTGTTGTAGCCAGAGTAGACATAATTGATGTCTGGGTCGGACAATTGTAGTGACTTATATAGGGTTAGTATTTCTGTGTTGTCAGCTTGGTCAAAGGCAATGGCATTACGAATCTGTGTATTTGAGCTCAAAAATTCGACAGCATTATGGATCTTGGTAAAATAGCCATCAATAAAACAGGAGTCTGTTTGATTCCGCTGGCGAACCAGTGCTTGGGCATTAGCCAGCTCACTATAGTAAAGGATGGTTGATAATAAAATTCCAAATATAAGTATAATGGCACAAGAAAGAACTATACTGCTCTTGAACAGTTCTTTATTGATGGAAATTTTGCTTGAATTAACCATTCGACTTATCCTCCCCCAAAACTCAAATTAATTTAAAATGTATTGAGTCTGCCCCTCAGGGTTAACTGTTATTCAGTAAATTTTTTGCGGTAGACGGTTGGTGAAACGCCGACAACTTGGCTAAATAACCGGCGGAATGAGCTAAGGTCAACGTATCCTACTGCGGTAGTTATCTCTGCCATGGTTTTATCTGTCTTGACCAATAGTTGTTTGGCTTTTTCAATGCGCTTTTTTTGCAGGTATTCAAGCGGAGATGCACCCGTTGCCTTACGAAAGCGCCGTAAAAACGTACGCTCATTGAGACCAGATTTTTTTACCATTAACTGTGCCGAAACTTTCTCACGATAATATTTATCGAGCCACAGTTGAACGTTAAGAACTGAGTCATCAATGTGTTCTCTATTCTCCTTAAATTTTACAAATGGGGCTTGGTTGCGACTACCACCATCAATCATCATCATTCGTGCACATACGTTAGCCAATGTTTTTGAACCAAATCGTGCTATCAAGTGGAGAGCTAGATCGATGTGCGCGCCGGTACCGCCAGCACAGAGATAGTCACCTTCATCAACGATAAGTTCATCAATTTGCAGATCAACTTTAGGGTAACGCTGCCGGAACCGCTCGACCAGTTGCCAGTGAGTGGTGGCCCGACGTTTGGTTAATATCCCCGCTTCAGCAAGGAGGAAGGCGCCAGAGCAGGCGCTTGCTACGACAGTACCGTTGCTATGCTGGGTGCCAATCCATTCTATCAGTTCGGTTTGCTCCAAGAGTCGATCGGGACGCCCCATAACCCCAGGAACAATCAAAAGATCGATTTTGTGGCACTCTTGCAAACTTTTATTGGCTGCGACTGGTTGGCGGTTGAAACTGGTTACTGCTTCACCGTTGAGGGTCACTAATTCAGTGTGGCAAAATAATGATGAGGAATTAGGAGTTAAGCGTTTTTGTTCCCAGTTTGCCAAGGTAAATAAATCGAGCATACCGGCAATGCCTGATTGTAAGCAGTTATCGTAAGCCAGAATGGCAATATTCAACATACAAGAACTCCTTTCCATTTATGATAAGACTATAACCTGAAAATGGAAGGTAGCGTTATCGATTTTAGTGAACTTTGATACCAAGAATGAGATTATAGTATATTGGTGGGTGGAAGGGATAACATACAATTGTCGTCACAAGTAAATTTGGTTATTTGCGGGGATATTTTAGTTTACCAACCAACCGTAGACAAATTTACCAACCACCCCTAAAACTGCTAACTCAAGAATAAACAGCCACAGGACAAACTTTTTCTTGCCCGAGTTAGTACGTAGTTTTTCGGGCATAAAGCGGTTGAAATCGTCAGACATATTATTCCACGCTTCTTTGAATACACTTTCTTGCTTAGGCTTTTTTTTCATTTACATTGTTCCTGACGGTTTATCTGGTTAAATTTTATGGTAACAAAGGGAAAAGATTTACCCCGTAAATATAAATAAAATTGCCCCCAAAGAATACAACGAACTAGCTGGTAGAAGTCCAGCAATTAAGATCGACAATACCAGAGCTTAGACCTAAGCAAAATTCTTGCTATTGGTGATAAACGATGATAAATGTTGATGCCTTATATTCAAAAAACCATATCGAAGCGTAGCGCATCCGCTTTGGGGTTAGGGGGTCGAAAGTGCAAATCTTTCTACCCCGACCAGCTTTAAAGCACTTAGTGTTGTACACTCTAAGTGCTTTTTTGATTCCGCTACCGGGATATAATATTTTCTATGGAAATAGAACTCTGGCAATATGCTACCGTCTTTTTGTTGATCGGCTTTTCGGGCTTTATCGATTCCATTGCCGGTGGTGGTGGGTTGATATCGGTTCCAACCTATCTAGCGTTAGGTATGCCTGCTGAGCTAATTCTGGGAACCAATAAATGTGTCAGCTCCACGGGGACAACGTTTGCCGTTTATCGCTATATTCGTAACCGCACCATTCTTTGGAAAACGGTTGTCTATGCGATTGTTGCCGCATTGGTCGGTTCGGCGATTGGAGCTTCACTATCTACCTATCTGTCACGCAGTATTATTTTCATCCTGCTGTTAGCGATAATCCCAATTTTATTTATTTTGCAAGCCAAGTACATGCGGTCACAAGTGGCTAAACCAGAACTGACCCAGCAGCAGATTGTATTCCGAGCCACCCTGAGCGGTTTGTTGCTCGGTGGGTACGATGGTATTTTTGGTCCAGGAACCGGAACTTTTCTCTTGTTAGCATTCATGATCTTTCTGCAGATGAATACCCGTGAAGCTAGTGCCAATGCCCGTATCGTCAATTATGCCTCGAATGTTTCGGCGTTTATCTATTTCTTGATTCAGGGACAGATATTTTGGCCCGTAGCTTTGGTCGCCATTGCTGGATCAATTTGTGGTAACTGGTTGGGAAGTGGGTTGGTGATAAATAATGCCGAGAAGGTGGTGGTGCCGGTATTTCGCTTTGTCCTGACCTTGTTGATGCTGAAGTGCGGATATGATTTGTTTTTAGTCTAGTTGAATGGTGTCTGTGTCTAAACGCTACGTTTTTGGATTGAAACTAACAATTACGCACGACGGTAAAACTATTGTTGCGTTGAGGTAGGTAGTCGAAAATCGCATGAATAGTGCCATTATGCATGCCACCGCAACCTAAATCAGCGGTGGCAACAGAGAGCATGAATGCCGACTTAGATATGATTGATTTAGCTGCAATGGTGGCAGCTGTATCGGCTTTGATGGTTGCGTTATAGTCATCTTGGGAACCGTAAAACCCATTTTTGCAAACATCATCATATTTTAACTGTAAAGCTTGATTAAACTCATGGGCGAATTGTTGCTGTTGCCATGACCACTTTTCAGCAGCAGAATCACTCCAAAAAATGAGATGC
>DAOWKG010000137.1 GCA_030639985.1 Desulfuromonadaceae bacterium | reverse complement strand
TCTTCAGTGCAGCGTTGCTGATTCCATCCAAGTTCTGCTGCCATTATTTCCATAATCCTTATTGCTGCAAATTTTGCTGCTTCGGTGTCGAGGAGTGCCAGTGGCATCCGTCGGGCAAGGACATCAATCACCCTTTCGGCTAATTCGTAACGGACGGCGTAGGCTACTTCTGCTTCAATAACTGGGTGATTAACGACCAATCGACGGTTAAAACCCTCCTGCGCAAGGTTGGCAACTGTTTCTGCCTGATCACCGTAGGTTCGATTCAGATAGGCGGCAATGTCGCTGGCAAAGCCATATTTAAGGGACAATTGTTGTGCCCCATCGGGTTTGAAATCGGCGCTGCCGAGGAGGGGTAATTGTTGGGTTTGACAGGTCGGTTGCACTGGTTTTAGCTGAAACTGGGTTATCGCATGATCTATGGCGTCGGCTGCCATTTTGCGGTAGCTGGTCCACTTGCCCCCAGCAATGGTCAGCAATCCGGAAGAACTGTCGGTGATTACGTGGTCACGAGCCAGTTTTGCGGTATCAGTTGCTTGTGGATCGGAAACTAGCGGTCGCAATCCCGACCAGACCGCTTTTACGTCGCCCCTGGTTGCATGCAGATTGAAATAACGGCTAACGTGACGTAACAGGTAAGCAATTTCCTCTTCCAGTGGTTGGGGGTGCTCGGTTATTTCTGCTGGCTCATCGGTGGTGCCAACCAAAGCATGATTTTCCCACGGGAGGACAAAGAGAACGCGGCCATCATCGGTCTCAGGAATCATCAAGCCGGTATCTGGCGGAGCAAAGCGTTTGTCGAGGACGATGTGGATTCCGGTGCTGGCAGTGATGATTTTGGTGGTTTTTGGGTTGTCCAGCATCCGGATGTGATCGACAAATGGTCCGGTGGCGTTAATTACCCCCTTAGTTTTTAACTGCCAGCTATTACCAGTTAATGAATCGGTGAGTTCCACTCCTGCAATTTTTCCATTTTCTTTCCGCAAGTCACTAACGGCAACATAGTTGGTAATTATGGCACCATGTTGTTCAGCGGTCAGTGCCAGAGTAAGCGCCATGCGGGCATCGTGAAATTGACCGTCATAGTAAAGGACTCCGGCTTTAAGCCCGGCCGCTTTTAACCCCGGAAACCGGCTTAGCGCCTCTTTGCGACTGAGGAGGCGGCTATGACCAATGTTTTGTCGTCCCGACAGGAGATCGTAAAATTTCAGCCCGGCAAACACGTACGGGACATCAATCCATTTATATAGTGGTGTAACCAGCGAAATGCGGTTGGACAGGTGGCGCGCATTTTTGAGGAGAAAACCACGTTCCCGCAGTCCATCTCTGACCAGATTGTATTGCACCAAGTCGAGTTTTTTAACTGCCATTTCCAGATAGCGAACCCCACCATGAACCAACTTGGTGCTGCGGCTACTGGTTCCTTCGGAGAAATCATTTTTTTCAACCAAAGCTACCTTTAAGCCCCGACTGGCAGCATCAAGGGCGACTCCGCAACCGGTAGCACCGCCACCGATAATAAGTAAATCAAAGTTGTCGCCAGCTTTTAATTTCGCCAAATTTTCTGCTCTGCCCATCATCTATCCTTGTTACTTAAGAAGTTGCTTGCATGATTCGGTAACTTTTCTATAATTATACCGTAAAATGGTGATTTTACTTGGCTGACCAGTAATGATCAGAGGAGGTTCTGATGCGGGATCGACATGTTTTGGCGATTGATCAGGGTACCACCAGTTCGCGAGCGATGATTTTTTCGGCGGCGGGGGACTGTGTTGCAGTGGCACAACAGGAGTTTCGCCAGATCTTTCCTCATGATGGCTGGGTCGAACACGATCCCGAGGAGATTTGGCAATCGGTACTCAGTGTTTGTCGGGAGGTTCTGCAGCAGGCAAGCGAGGCGAACATAGAGGTTGCCGGGATCGGTATTACCAATCAGCGTGAAACCACCGTGGTTTGGGATCGCAGCAGTGGTAGACCAATTTATAATGCCATTGTCTGGCAGGATCGACGTACCGCAGATGTTTGTAAATTATTGCGCGAGGCGGGTAAAGAAGAGGATGTCTCCACGGCGACCGGACTGTTACTCGACCCCTATTTCTCTGCTACTAAACTGGGCTGGGTTCTGGACAATGTGACCGGTGCCAGGATCAAGGCGGAGGCAGGTGAGCTTGCCTTTGGCACCATCGATAGCTTCATCCTCTGGCGCTTGACCGGCGGCAAAGTTCATGCAACCGATGCTACCAATGCGTCGCGAACTATGTTGTTCAATATCCACTCGCAGCAGTGGGATGCAGAGCTGCTAGATTTGTTTCATATCCCCCCCCCTTTGCTGCCAGAAGTTAAAGATTGCAGCGCCGATTTCGGTATGACTGCGGTTGATTTGTTTAACCAGACCCTGCCAATTGCCGGGATTGCCGGTGATCAGCAGGCGGCGGCAATTGGGCAGGCTTGCTTACAGCCGGGGATGCTCAAAAGTACTTATGGCACCGGTTGTTTTGTATTGCTGAATACTGGCAAGCACGTCATTAAATCTGAAAATCGGCTTTTAACTACGGTTGCCTATCGTATCAACGGCGAAGTCAGCTATGCGGTAGAGGGCTCTATTTTTATTGCCGGAGCAGCGATTCAATGGCTTCGCGATGGGATAAAGTTGATCTCCTCGGCCAGTGAGGTTGAGGGACTGGTACAGAGTCTGGATGGCAATAATGGGGTTTATATGGTGCCTGCCTTTACCGGTCTTGGTGCCCCTTATTGGGATCCGCATGCTCGCGGGGCAATATCGGGATTGACCCGCAATACCGGGATTGCCGAAATCGTTCGGGCTACACTGGAATCGGTCGGTTATCAGACCTACGATCTGATGGCCGCGATGGCGGGTGATAGTGGTTCCCCACCGAAAGCATTGCGGGTTGATGGCGGTATGGTTGTAAATGATTGGTTGCTACAGTTTTTGGCCGACATCCTCAATGTTCCGGTGGAGCGTCCCAAAGTAATTGAGACAACCGCCTTGGGTGCCGCCTATCTAGCCGGAGTGCAGTTGGGATTGTATGCGTCTCTGGATGATATTGAAAGCCTTTGGCAGCGGGATAAATTATTTGTCCCCCAGCTTAAGCAGGCTGAACGGGACAAATTGTTGCGGGGTTGGGAAAAAGCGGTCAGTAGAGTTATTGAGAATTGAAACCGGTTTGACGGGGTTTTGATTGTGTTTTTGAGTCGCCCTTTCCCGTCGTAACGCAGCCGCAATGGAGCGGAGGGCTAGACCGTCGGTTTGCGGACCGATAACCGCATTCATTTTCTTTGATTGCAAAGAAAATGAATCAAAATAAACTCTTTTTATTTTCATACGCTAGATTTTGTGCTGCCTTGTGGCTGTTTATTGGTGAGAGGATGCTCGCCTTCGTAGATTATTTATGCGCTTGTTAGGGGAAGCAAAGAATATCGGTTTCTTCTGGCGTGAGAAGGTTTAGAGTTAGCGGTTTTTTTGTGCCGCCAGGATGACTTTATTGCCTCGTTGGG
>DAOWKG010000002.1 GCA_030639985.1 Desulfuromonadaceae bacterium | reverse complement strand
CTTAATCCAAAATTGCTGCAATTAGGAATTGCCATACCCAATCCGGAGTTGCTGCCGGTGGAAAAATTAAGCCGCATGCTGACCCGTGAGACGCGCCGTTTTGCTACCCAGTCGGTCTCCTATGAGCTGCCGCCTGGTAACCTGCTTCTGCGCAAGCAGGTGGCACAGCGACTGTTGCTCTCCGGCTGCACCATCAGTCCTGAGCAGATTGTTATTACCTCCGGCTGTGTCGAGGCGGTGGTTTTGACCCTGCAGGCGCTCTGCAAACCGGGGGACGCAGTGGCGATTGAAACCCCGGTTTATTTCAATTTTCTACAGTTGATAGAGGAGATGGGGTTAAAGGCTTTGGAAATTCCGGTCTCACCGCGAGGCGGGATCAGCCTGGAGGCACTGGAGTACGCCTTGGATCGCAACCTCGGGGGGGTGAAGGCCTGCATTGTCCTTTCCAATTTCAACAATCCCCTGGGTAGCAGTATGTCAGACGAGGACAAGCGCCGCTTGGTCAAGCTGTTGGAAAATTACCAAGTCCCCCTGATTGAGGACGATATTTACGGTGACCTCTCTTACAAGGACGAGCGCCCTTCGGTGGCGAAGTCCTTCGATAAAACCGGTAACGTGCTGCTCTGCTCGTCATTCAGCAAGACCCTGGCTCCCGGCTACCGAGTCGGATGGATTGTTGCGGGTCGCTACCAAGAAAAGATCGAGCGGCTGAAGATGATTACCAGCGTGGCCACCGCCAGTCCGCCGCAACAAGCGATTGCGGAGTTTCTGGCTACCGGTGGTTACGACCGACATCTGCGTTCGATCCGGCGGGCCTATGCCCGACAGGCAGCGCAGATGGGCGACGCCATTGGCCGCTTTTTCCCAGTTGGAACCAGGGTTTCCAAGCCGCAGGGCGGGTTTGTCTTATGGGTGGAAATGCCGGAACCGATCAATGCCTTGGACCTGTATAAGCAGGCTCTGGAGTGTGGGATCTCCATCGCACCGGGACACATCTTTTCCATTGAAGGCAAGTTCAGCAACTGCATCCGTCTGAATGCCGCTTTCTGGAATGCCTCGGTTGAGGCAGCGATAGAGACCTTGGGGGGACTTGCGAAGCAGTTGATTAGCTGATTGCCGCGCGTCATATTGCCGGGGAAAATTCGCGAATACAATTAATGCTTGGTATCATGTGATGAATTGTGGCTTCCATTGCCATTTGTTTCAGCAGGAACGAGTCACATCTGAGGTAATAAGTCGGTAAACGTTTGATTGTCGAGGATATTCAAATGTCACGAAATCTGGCCGGAATCCGGTTTTTCACAATCTCGCAGTTATCTTTTCCCGGGCATTCCTTTACCATGCATGGTTCTATATGAATGGTCACATTTGCACCAAGTATTTCCCGTTCAATTTTTTTCTCTAGATTGTCAGTTAGTTCATGGGCTTCTTTAACCGTCATGTCTTTGCAAACTTCGAGATGAAAATCCATGAGCTTTATTGAACCAGCTCTTCTAGTACGCAAGCCATGATAGCCCGCAACTGAGCCGCCATGAGTGGTAATAAGCTGGTGTATTTGTTGTTGTATGTCCTCAGGAAGTTCATGATCGAGAATGTCTCTAAGGCCACGTTTTATTAATTGTAGTGCTTCATGAAGAATGTATAGCGCAACCAATATTGATAGTGCCGCATCGAGCCAGTAGATATCAAACCAGCGCACCATTAAAAGACCTGCCATCAGGCCCAGGTTGCTATAAATATCCATGCGAAAATGGAGTGAATCAGCTTCGAGGGCTGATGAGTCGGTTTGTTTAGCAACTTTACGCAGGTGGCTGGCGATAAACCACGAAACGACGGCGCTGAAGGCTAGAACCCAGATACCATGATCAATATTTTCGATTTTAGTATTGTGGCTAAGCCTTATCACCGATTCATAAATTATCCATACCCCCGATGCGGTGATGACGAAGGCTTGAAACAACGTTGCGAGGGTTTCAAATTTACCGTGGCCAAACGGATGGGACTGGTCGGGGGGCTGTTCAGCATGGCGAATCGCCATGAAGTTTACCCCCGACATGAGGATATCAAGGATGGAGTCGATAGCGGCAGCCATCACTGCCATGGAACCACTTAGAATGGCAACTGTAAGTTTGATTATAGCTAAAGTTAAGGCACCGCAGATGGAAAATACAGCGGCACGCAGTTTTGGATTATTGATATACAACTCCGGTTTCTTTTATGGCATGGGGCAACTTTTATTCCATTCGCTATAACCGTCACCAATGAGGCTGTGAAATGATTCAATCCGTTGGCGATAGTAAATAAGGTCTGCACATGCTTGATCGATTTGGGTCGCCGTAGTCGGTGATATCAATCTGTTGGCGTGACAATAGCCATAAAAATTGGCGACGCCGGTGAGGATACTTTCAAGCTCTGCCATGTTTGGATTCAGGTTGTTAATTATGTACCAGTTGCCAGCAAAACCACGAATTAACGCTACCGAAATAGTAAATATGTTTGCCCGGCGATTATCAATCATATAGTCACGCAGGTAATAATCTGCCCCACTTGCCATGCTTCCGGCTTCCAGTGGGGCAATGCTTTTAGTGCCTAGCAGGTATTGGTGAAAATTTTTCAGCAGAATTTTGCAATTTTCATCAACCTTGATTTCGTCTTCAAGGGTCTCTGCTAAATAATTGTCGGGATCAAAATAATCGATTTCAGGTAATACGATTTTACTATTGGTCATTATTTTTTCCTGCTGTGCATGCATTTAAAAAGGTGGGGAAAAATTTATTGGGTAAGGCCCAAGACCTTTCCGATAAGTTGGCTTAGTTCGTTGCTCTTAAAAGGTTTTTTGATGAAGCCAGACAAACCATCTCGCTCCATTTGTTCAAGGTTTTCATCCCTGACAAAGCCGGAAGATATAATGATTTTGCAATTATTATCAATCTTTTTAAATCGGTAAAATGCTTCTCTACCGTTCATTACCGGCATAATCATATCGGTAATGATAAGATCAATGTCTTTATTCTGGGACGAAAAAATATTTACCGCTTCAAGTCCATTGGCAGCAAGTATTACGTCAAAGCCCATTTCCTTAAGGAGGATACTGCCGACTTTTCTGATTAATTCTTCGTCATCCACCAACAGTATTGTACCTGATCCAGTTATGGTTATGTTGTTGTCTGAGGTTTCTTCGTTAGTGGTTTCAGGAGCACTGGTGTTGGGTAAGTAAATATGAAATACCGTGCCAATACCAATTTCGCTAGCTACATTGATGGTTCCATTGTGGCTATGGACGGTACCGTAAACGGCAGAGAGACCCAGCCCGGAACCGCTACCTGGTTGTTTGGTTGTATAAAACGGATCGAATATTTTGCTAAGACAGTTATCTTCTATGCCACAGCCGGTATCTCTTACTTCAATATCGATAAATTGACCCGGTTCGATCGCAAATGTACTGGCATCGCAAAATTCACGATTTAATTCTATATTGGTGGTTGAGAAGGTTAGTTCACCACCCTCTGCCATAGCGTGTGAAGCGTTTATTCCCAGGTTAAGAAATATGTTTTGCAGTTCTGCGTTGTCACCATTGACGATAAAGTTAGTGGCATTGTTATTTACTCTAATATTGATTTTTTTATCTATTGTGTTGCTTAGCATTGCTATAGTTTCATTGATTGCCGTATGAATATTTATTGGTGAAAATAGCATTTTCCCTTTGCGCCCAAAAGTGAGTAACTTGTTGGTAAAATCTGCTGCGCGGGTAGAAGCGCTCATGATCATATCGACCAGTTCTAGCCCTTTGTCATCCAACTTTCTTTTTGGTAATTTTAACATTTGGGAAGCTGTTATGATGCCGGCAAGTAGATTATTAAAATCGTGGGCAACGCCACCGGCAAGTTGACCAATAGCATCCATTTTACGATTGTGGCTGAGTTGTTCCTGGGCTTGCTTTCTCGCGGTAATATCCAGCAGGCTGAACTGGAGCAGGTTTTGATCTTTGTAGGTGAGGCTCATTAATTGAACTTCTGCATTCCATAATTCGCCATTCACTTTTTGGTGGAGCCAATCAAAAAGGACCGAACCTTTCTTAAGCGCTTCTGCTATGTGTCTTGGTGCCGCAATTGATGACAATTCACCATCTTCTTGTCGTTCAGCTGAAACATCCAGCGGACTTTTCCCGATGGTGTCAGCAATTGTCTTAAAGCCATAAATATCTGCTGCTGCCTGGTTGCAATCGATAAATTTGCCTGTGTTTTGATCCATTACTACCAGTGGTATTATACTGTCGTGAAATAGAACTTTATTAAAAGATTCGCTCGCTTCGAGTTTGTCTCGTGATTCCGTTATTGAGGTGATCATTTTATTGAATGTAGTTGAGAGCGTTTGTATTTCAGTGGCGCCGATTCTTTTAACTTTATTTAGCGGAATACCATAGTCATCAGTGTTTGATATCGATTTGATTAGTAAAATTAATGGTTTAGAGATGCTTTTTGATACGAGGTAGGCAACGAGTATTGAACCTATGATGAAGAATAATGAGAATAAGACGATCTGTTTAACCGCTCCTGAAATTTTATTTTCATAATATTTGTCGTAAACACTTGAAGCGATATACCAGCCTAATGGTTCGAAGTAAGTTACGTACGATTTTTTGGCATAGATAAAGTTGCCCTTGTCTTCTGGTTTATCCCAACGGTATTGAAAAAAATCTAATTTGCGGTGATACGAATCCTTTAACTCGTCAAGAATATTATTTTTTGTAACTGGGTTAATAAAGTTTTTACCGTCCATTCCGGCATAAAGCGGGTGGGCAAGCACAAAGTTGTTTTTATCGAAAATGAAATAGTAACCATTCTCACCAACCATTTGTTTTAAGATGGTATTATTAAGATCTCTAATTACCGCTTCGGTTCGTTTTTTAACATCAATCTCAATGTCATCAACATAAACGCCTGTGCCAATAATCCAGTTCCATGGTTTGAAGTATTTTACAAAGCCAATTTTAGGCTGATCTACTGTGAGTCCTGATGGCGAAGGTTTCGGCCATAAGTACTCGACATAGCCCTCACCATCCTGCTCGGCGATATTAAGAAATGCAGTGAAAATATTGCCTTCACCATTTATCAAACAGTGGTATCGTGGTCCATCGCTACTTTTACCGATCAGGTCCGGTCTAACCGGGTGCATTATTATTTTGGGAATGGGTCTGGTGATATCGTTTACCCAAAAATAACCGACATCGTCGGCAAATCTTATCTGATTGATTCTGGAAAGTATCCTGCGCTTAGCTTCTTCCTCTGCTACTCCAGCAGCTTTATATCCCATATATGCAGATTCAATTAACTTATAGACAATATCGGTGTTATTTTTTAGTTCTTCTTTTCTTCTCGCCATCATCGCTTCTTTGTAAAACTGAATGTTACTATGTTGAGATGAGACCAGGTTGAATGTTGCATTCAGTAAATTTATGGCGTTTTCATCCATTGCAGATGATAATTCATTGGTTGCCCTGGAGCTAAAAAATATTATTGTCAGGGTTAGGGAAATTGCAACAATTCCGGCAATGGTCAGGGTGATTCTTGTTTGTAGTGAATTAAGGTTCATGCCCTAGCCAATTTTATTGTTGCACCATAGGGAATGGTAACATGGTGTAATTTAACGTGCATTTCAAAATAATATCACAAATTGATTATAGAATGCAGTTTTATGACAAATAAAATCGTTGTGAACTCCATTGCGCAAATTGATCCAGTCACGGGTTTAATTCCCGTCTGATTGCCATAGCGATTGGTTTACTTACCAAGGCGCCTTTGTTAGGATACCCGCCCACTGCTACCTATCGTTTTAGGTATTATTTATCCCTCTGTTATTTCAGGATGTTAGGATGTCAACAGTAACACCGGTTATGCGTCAGTATCTGGAGATTAAAGCCGAACATGAGGATGCCGTCCTGTTTTTTCGGTTGGGTGATTTTTATGAGATGTTTATGGATGATGCCGTACTTGCTTCGCGGGTACTTGGAATTACCCTCACTTCCAGAAATAAAGGGGTTGAAGATGCAATACCCCTTTGTGGCATCCCTTATCATAGTAGTCAGAGTTATATTGCCAAGCTGATAGCAGCTGGACATAAGGTTGCAATTTGCGAGCAGGTCAGTGATCCAAAAACAACCAAAGGAATTGTCGATCGCAAAGTAGTTAAGGTGGTTACCCCCGGTTTGATTACCGATACCGATACTTTGGAACCGAAAGAAAACAATTATCTCCTTTCGTTGCTTGGGGCTGATGGTAGTTATGGTATTGCTTATGTCGATATCACTACCGGTGAATTTAGAGCTACTCAGGTTGAAACGTTGTCGCAGGTAGAAAGTGAACTCGGTTCGTTGCGGCCCCGAGAAGTCCTTTTTTGTGCTGACCAGCAGGGGGAGGATTTGCGCCAGCAAATTGGTTTTTCTCTCGATGAAGTGATGACCAATTTTCTCCCTGACTGGGTTTTTGAAACTGACTATGCCAGTGAGCAACTATGCTCCTTCTTTGCGGTATCGGGGTTGCAATCTTTTGGTTGTGGTGACTTTCCTGCCGCTCAAAGTGCTGCTGCTGCTGTCCTTTACTATCTGCAACAAACGCAACAAGAGAAACTCAATCACATCCGTCCATTGCAGACCTACCATACCAACAATTTTATGGTTCTGGATGATTCCACCCGCCGCAATCTGGAACTGACCGCAACCATGTTTGATGGTAAAAAGCGGGGTTCACTGTTGGGGGTGCTCGATCGAACCGCTACTGCCATGGGCGGCAGAACGTTACGTAATTGGGTCCATTATCCGCTGGTTGATTTGTCATTGATTAAACAACGGCAGGATGCTGTTGCCGAGTTAGTTGATGACAGCTTACAGCGCCTCGACCTGATTGATACCCTTGATGGTATCTACGATTTAGAAAGATTAAACAGCAAAATTGCGATGGCAAGTGCAAATGCCAAAGATTT
>DAOWKG010000029.1 GCA_030639985.1 Desulfuromonadaceae bacterium | reverse complement strand
TTGCAGGACAAAATAAAAACATTATTTCGCGCAAAGACACAAAGGTAGTATTAGGGTTTAAAATGAATCCTCTGTGATCTTTGTGGTTTGAGTGAGCGTAGCGAACGGGCGTGAGAATGATTGTGAATTTTTTGGTTTCAAGAATGTGCCCCTGTCTGTGTGCGTCTGTGGTCAATATTGGTTTCAATTTCGAAATGACTGTAGCGAAATAGCTAACCAGTTTAGTTTAATCCAGTTTGGGAGTTTGTATGGAAGCAGGGCAGAGCCATCGTATGCCGCCACAAAACCTTGAGGCCGAAATGTCGGTACTCGGTGGGGTTTTGTTGGAAAATGAAGCCATGAATCGGGCTTTGGAATATTTGACTACTAGCGATTTTTATCGTGAAAGTCATCGTAAAATTTTCAATGCGTTGATTGTCCTTGGGGACAAAAGTGAACCCGCCGATCTGGTTACGCTGACAGCGGTGTTGAAAGATCGGGGTGAACTTGAAGCTGTTGGTGGCAGTACCTATCTGGCAACCTTGGTCGATTATGTCCCAACCGCAGCGAACATCAGTTACTACTGTAAATTGGTCAAAGAAAAATCGGTCGCTCGTAAACTGATCGAAGCTTCTACTGAAATCGCTACCAAAGGTTATGAAGGTGGTGATATGGAGGAAATTCTTGATCAGGCCGAAAAGGCCATCTTTGAGATTTCTGAAAATCGGATTCGGCCATCTTACTATCCGGTAAAGGACATTCTGAAGGATACGTTTAAGTCGATAGAATTACTTTACGAACGTAAAGAGTTAGTTACCGGGGTGCCGACGGGTTATCACGATCTGGATAAGATGACGGCCGGTTTGCAGCCGAGTGATTTGGTTATCGTTGCCGGGCGGCCATCAATGGGCAAGACTGCTTTTGCGTTGAATGTAGTCGAATATGCCACTACCCACGCCGACAAACCAGTACCGGCAGTAATATTTTCTCTGGAGATGAGTAAGGAGCAGCTGGTACAGCGGATGCTCTGTTCGTTGGCAAAGGTTGATGCTGGCCGTTTGCGTACCGGACACTTGGGAGAATCTGACTGGCCGAAATTGACCATGGCGGCGGGGCAATTGACCGATACGCAGATATATATTGATGATACCCCGGCAATATCGGTACTCGAATTACGTTCCAAAGCGCGGCGTTTAAAGGCTGAACATGGATTGGGCCTGATTATTGTCGATTATTTGCAACTGATGCGTGGCAGTAATCCCGAAAGTCGGCAGCAGGAAATTTCAGAAATTTCCCGATCACTTAAAGCGTTAGCCAAAGAATTAGAATTACCGGTGGTGGCACTGTCACAGCTCAACCGTTCACTTGAAAGTCGTACCGACAAACGGCCGATGATGGCCGATTTGCGTGAGTCGGGAGCGATTGAGCAGGACGCCGATGTTATTATGTTCGTCTATCGTGAGGCGGTTTATTGTGAAGATTGTAAGAGCCGGGAGCGAACTTGTGACAAGGGACACGATAAAGATGCCGAGATTGTTATCGGTAAGCAGCGGAACGGTCCCATCGGTACGGTGCACCTGACTTTCCGGGGTGAGTTTACCCGCTTTGAAAATCAGGCACAGCGGGATGATGGTTATTAGGATATCGTAGGGGCGAACCGATGTGTTCGCCCTTCTTTTGTGATTATGCTTCTGCCCCTATTCCCCACCCCGTTTCACTTTAATGTTAAGAATTTTGATCTTTTTTCTCAGGGTGTTGCGGTTGATTCCCAAAACTTCAGCCGTTTTTATCTGATTGCCACGGGTATTTTTTAACACAATATTGATTAATGGTCGTTCTACTTGATGGAGTACCATCTCATAAAGGTTATTCATTTCTTGTAAGTTCATTTGTGCCAGCGAGTTTTCCAGTTTTCTGGCGACCAGTTTTTCCAACGATTCATCTTGTTTCTTATGGTTATTGCTGGTCAAGTCGGGGAAGTCGGTGGGGGTAAGAACTTGATCTGGTGACAGCAGGGTAGCCCGTTTTATAGTATTTTCAAGTTCGCGGACATTACCAGGCCAACCATAAGACTTGAAAAGATTCAGGGTCTCCGGGCTGAACTCCATGGTGTCGATGCCGAGATCTTGTCGTGATTTTTGCAGGAAGAAATCGGCCAGCAGCGGTATGTCGTCACAGCGATCCCGTAAAGCAGGTAACTTTATCGGTACGACATTGAGGCGATAAAAGAGATCTTCCCGAAACTTTTTCTCCCTGACCAGCGTTGTTATGTCCTGGTTGGTTGCAGCTACAATACGGACATTGACTTGTATCGTATGATTACCGCCAGTGCGGGTAATTTCTTTTTCCTGCAAAACTCGCAACAGTTTTGCTTGTAGCTCCAGCGGCATATCGCCGATTTCATCCAAAAACAGGGTGCCCCCATCGGCTTGTTCAAATTTGCCGGTTTTGCGCTCGGTCGCCCCGGTAAATGCTCCCCGTTCATGACCAAATAACTCAGTTTCTAGTAGCTCATGGGGAATCGCTGCACAGTTAAGGGCAATAAAGGGTTTGCTTACCCGGGAACTATTGACATGGATGGCTCTGGCAACCAATTCTTTGCCGGTGCCGCTTTCACCCGTTACCAGAACCGTAACGTCAGCGTTAGCAATCCGCCCGAGGGTTTTATAGATTTCTTGCATCGGTTGACTATTGCCGATTATTGATCTGCCGAAACTATAGTGATCCTGAAGTTCCTCTTTTAAATGGCCAATTTCACCGGTGAGTTCTGCTGCCTTTTCAGCTTTGACGATGATAGCGTCAAGTGCGGTCAGGTCGAAGGGTTTGGTCAGGTAGTCATAGGCACCATTCTTTATCGCCAGCACCGCATGCTGCATGGTCGCTTCGGCAGTCATTATGATGATTATAGTCTCAGGGTAGTTGGTGCGAAACTGTTTCAATAGTTCCAGCCCATTTATCCCCGGCATTTTGATATCGAGAATAGCCAAATCATATTTGTGCTGTTGTGCCATACTGCTGGCTTGGGAGCCATCCTCAGCCAGATCAACATCGAAACCCTGTTTTTTTAACGATTTAGATAGCACCCAGCGAATGCTTTCTTCGTCATCGGCGACCAGAATACGTTGGATAGTCATCGCTTTTTCCTTTTATTTGTAGCATCGGTGCTATGGGGATCAAATAATGGCAACGATACCTTTACCTGGGTTCCACCTTCTGGAAGGGTGGAAAAGTGTAGTTGCCCTTCATGATCGGTTACGATTTTTTGGCAGATTGGCAGACCCAGACCGTTTCCGCTTGGTTTGGTGGTGTAGAATGGTGTGAATGCCTTTTCCAACTCTGCCGTTGAAATGCCTCCTCCTTGATCGCTGATCGAAATTTCTACCATCGGGGTGGGACGGCTACCGGCGAACTTTAGTTGATACTCTGAATCAATCCGCGTGGTAACGGTGATGGTACTGTTGTTCGGAGTTGCTTCACAGCTGTTTTTTACTAGATTAAGAAACAATCGCACTAACAGATCCCGATCTCCGGGGATATCTGGGATACTTGGATCAAGTTGTAATTTAAACCGGATTTCCTGATCAAGGGCGGTTTTGCTTTGGAGCTTAATAACCTCATCCAGTAGTAGACCAATATTGAGCCGTTCAGCCTTGGTTTTACGTGGTCGTGAAAGGTTTAGTAGCTCCTCAATGATGCGGTTGACTCGCTCTGATTCCCGTACGATCAGTTGAGTATACTCCTGTAGCTCACTGTTGTCTTCAAGCTCCAGTTCCAATAATTGTGCTGACCCTTTTATCCCCCCCAACGGGTTTTTGATTTCGTGTGCCAGTCCTGCCGCCATGGTTTCAATCATTGTTAAGCGGTCGGCATAGCGGCCCGCTTTTTCAAG
>DAOWKG010000177.1 GCA_030639985.1 Desulfuromonadaceae bacterium | reverse complement strand
TAGTCGATGACGCTCTGTTCATGCGAACAATGCTGCGGGATATTTTTGAAACGGCAGGCTGGCAAGTTGTTGCCGAAGCCGAAGATGGTCACCAGGCTATCGATAGCTATAAAGCCAACCAGCCCGACCTGGTTACTATGGATATCGTCATGCCGGAAATGGGCGGCATCCCGGCACTAAAAACAATTCTCAGTGATGATCCAACCGCAGTGATTGTCGTTTGTAGCGCCCTGGGGCACAAAAATCTGATCATGGATGCAATCAATGCCGGGGCAAAAGATTTTATCGTCAAACCGTTTCGAACCAATCAAGTTCTCGATGTAGTTGAACGGGTGGTTAGCGAATGATCGCAACGATATCGGTGCCACTCAAAAACCAGAATCAGACAGGTAAAGTTTGATGGATACAGCCAAATTCAGAGAAATGTTCCTTGCTGAAGCAGTCGAGCATATTGAGCAGATGGTTGAAATTCTGGTGCAACTCGATTCCGACCCCGAAGATCAGGCGGGAATCGATTCCCTGTTTCGTGATGCCCATTCGATTAAGGGGATGGCGGCAACCATGGAACATGGAGAAACAGCAAAACTGGCACACCATCTTGAAGATCGCCTCGATAGTTGTCGCAAACTTGGCCGCATCAGTGGTGTTGAAATCGACTGGCTCCTGGAAGCAACCGATCTGCTCGAATTATTGCTGGATGACATTCGTAGTGGCCGTCCAGAACGAGATGTCGCTAGTTTTATGGCAAGCACTCCGGTGGCAGCAGTTGCCACCGACAAGCCAAAAACTAACACGCCAACAACATTACTCACCGCCAGCACACAAGGGTTTTTAATCGAGCTCCAGCTCGGCGCTAGCGTTGTCGCTCCGGGGCCACGGTTTCTGGTGCTATTAAAGCGGCTGGCAGATTTCGGCACAGTTATCGAATCGGCACCAACAGCAGATAAGTTGTTGCAGGAAGATTCCCCCCGGCAACTAACGCTACGCTTTGCTGGCGACATCCCCCAAGAACAATTGTTACAGGAACTCCAAAAATATAAGGAACTGGAAGAGATTACTTTTCCGCCCGAACCTGCGGCAGAAAAGCTACGCCAAAAAGCGATCTCGGCTAAAACCGTACGGGTCAATACTGAACTCCTCGACCGCTTAATCAACCTTACCGGTGAATTGGTTACCAATCGCTATAAATTGCAGGGGGCAGTTAAGAATAACAACTGGGACGATATTGATACCGGAGTCGGACAATTAACCCGGCTGGTGAAAAATCTGCACCATCAAGTATTGCAAGTACGCATGGTCTCTCTCGAAGGGTTGACCGGACGGCTATCCCGAACGGTTCACGACCTTTCCCGCAGTAGTGGTAAAACTATCCAGCTGAAGCTGGAAGGGGCAACCATTGAGCTTGATCGAGCCATTGTCGAAAAGCTGACCGACCCACTTATGCATATGGTTCGCAACGCCATTGATCATGGGATCGAAACTAGCGGGACAATATTTATTAAAGCCTGGCGGGAAAGAGATCAAATCATAATTCAGGTCGCCGATGACGGCGCGGGTATTGATACCGAAAAAATTCGCCGCCAAGCGTTACAACAAGAACTAATCACTCCCGCACAGGCCAAAACAATCGGGGAATACGACCTGTTACAATTGATCTGCCAACCAGGGTTTTCTACTGCCGACAGTGTAAGTGACACTTCCGGGCGCGGGGTCGGGATGGACGTCGTAAAAACTGCCGTTGAACAAACGGGTGGCACATTACTGATTGAATCACCACCGGGAGAAGGCACTCGCATCACCCTTAAACTACCGCTATCTCTAGCAATTATCCGGGTGCTAATGGTCGCTTGCAATGGCACAAAAATGGCTTTGCCAATTTCCCGGGTACTCCAAACAGTGGAACTCACCCCGGCCGAAGTCCAAAGTAGTGGCAAGCAATTGATGATCGAGCACCAAGAAGAATTGCTCCCGATGTTATCATTGAGAAAAATCCTTAAACAACCAAAGGGGAGACAACTAAATCCAATCCCGGTAGTTATCACCGAAGTGCTCGGCCGTAAGATCGCCCTGGTCGTTGATCAATTGATTGGTCAACAGGAAGTTTTTGTCCAACGCTTACCGGAACCATTTAATCAGATTCGCGGTTGTAGTGGTGCCGCCATCCTTGGTGACGGACAGATAACTTTCCTCCTCGACCTGCAATCTCTGTTTCAGCGGCGAAGACAATCGAGCTGATGTCACAACACAAAAAAAGGGCGGAAGATCACTCTTCCGCCCTTTCGAAATAGCTCATAAAAACAGCCGTTTAAATTTTGACTTCAACATAGGCATCACCACGCAGTTCCCGCTGCCACTCCTTAAACCGGGCATCGGTCTTTTCCTGCCGCAATTGCGCTTCGATATCGGCCTTATAAAAATCAAAGGGATCACCATCAATAGCTGTTCGCTCGGCAACATGAAATAAATGGAGCTTACCATTCATATCTACCGGCTCACTGACACCACCGGCAGCTACCCCAACCAATGCCAGGCGGATCGGTTCGGCCAAATCAGCATCAGCCACCATCCCCATACCGCCACCACTAGCAGCATCGCCATGAGAGGCAAGCACGGTATTAAACTCTTCGCCAGTTAGCAGCAAATCGCGGCTGACATCAACCCGTTTGCGAAACGCAGCTAATTCCTCTTCGCTACCAGTTGGAACGACAAAGGTGAGACGATTAAGCCGTACCTTGGGCTCGGTGTCGTATTCATCCCGATGTTGATCAAAATAACTACGCACATCACGGCTGGTTACCATAACCTTGTATTTTACTTCTTGTCCGAGCAAGCGATGGCGCAGAATATCATCTTCGATCTGTTGCTTATACTTCGCCATACTCATACCCTGCGTTACCAATGCCTCTTCGAGCATTTCCCGGCTTAAATTATTTCTACGCTGGACATCTTCGACGGCACTTTCAATCTCAGCAGCAAAAACCTTGATATCCAGCTCCTTAATCCGTTGCTGCAACAATTTATCGTTGACCAATTTTTGCATTGCCTGAGTTTTGATGTTATCAAACTCTGCGGCGGTCAATTGATTCTGGTTCGCTATTTTAGCCAACGCGGCAACCACCGCTTTATCAAGCTGATAGGTGGTGATTATCTCATCATTGACAATTGCGGCAACTTTATTGAGAGTTTTTGCTGCTGTCGTTGTAGCAGTCAGCAACAACGCTAAAAATAAAATGGCAAGGATACGAGTCATAAAAATAATTCCTTCTATGGGAAACTGTTTTGCGCGATGAATATAAAATCATCAAGCGAATATTTCTATAGTTGTTTTCTGTCGATCTCTATTTTGGTAGTTGCCTGTAAATTTTTCAGCCAATTGTGAAAAGCTATCTCTTCTTTTTGCTGATAAATCAGCGCCTTAATTTCGTCTTTTACGACCGCATAAGAGCGAATACCGGCACGACGTTTACGTTCAACCAGAAAAAGATGAAATCCATAAGAACTTTCGACCGCCTCACTCACCTGTTGTACCGGCAACTTAAACAGCACCTGGTCAAACTCTTCCGGCAATACGCCAGCCGAAAAATAACCCAACGCACCGCCTCTTTCCCGATCTGGTGACTGTGAATACTGCTTTGCCAGTTCGGCAAAGCTGGCTCCACCCTTGAGCAATTTTAAAACACGATCAGCTTCACTACGAGTTTTAAACAACATCTGTCGCGCCCGGATTTCGACGGGGCGGTGGAATTCTTCCCGGTGATTTAAATAATAAGTCTCGGTCTCTTTGTCACCAACCTGTACGTGGCTGGCAATTGCAACATTACTAACCTTGGCGGTCAATAATCGCAGCCTTAACGCCGCAAACCAACTTTTGGGACTGGCTTTCATTTGTCCCAGTACTGTAGCAAACTCAGCTTCACTATAATTGCCACGTATCTCGGCCGTGGCGGCATCAAACTCATCTGGAGTTAACTTGACATTAAGCCGACTCGCCTCGCCAAGGATCAGCTCCCGATCAATCAGTTGCTTAAGCAGTTGCTCTTTAAGCTGGAGCTGTTCTGGAACAGCTAGAACCGAAATATCGGGATATGTCTCTTGCAGAGCCTGCACAAATTGTTGCTGGGTCAGCTGCCGAACACCAACTTTAAGTAATGGGGGCAACGGTATTGGCAGCGGCTCCTGCTGTTGACAGCCACCAAGCCCCAGCAGTAGCAACAGCAGAATAGCACCGATCAATCTATTAATATGGTGACGTGTATTCATAAAGTTTCGCAAATTAGCATAGTTAGAAAAATAGTTGCAATTCTTTTCTCACCTGCAACAGTAATTCTGCCGCTGGCAGACGACCAAAATCAATGCCGAGCTTGAAGTCGGCTCCCAGACGATAACGGTATGGCTGTTCGGTTATCAATTTTCTAATCAGCTCGGGAGAAATACTGGTCGAAGAGTGAAACAACAGACTGAGTTGTTTACCATCGTATTCAAGGAGCTCAACACATAATTTTTTCAACAGAATCCGTAACCGCATAGTGCCAATCAGAATTTCCCCAGCGACCGGTGGTTCCCCGTAACGATCCCGCAACTCTTCGACTAAACTAAATAAATCATCGTCATTGTCAACTGCTGCCATCCGCTGATAAAACTGCAGGCGTTGATTGGGATCGGGGAGGTAATTTTCGGGGAAGAAAGCCGAGAGACCGAGACGAATTTCGGGATCAATGCGTTCCTCGTGCTCTTTGCCCCGCAGCCGGTCGATGGTCTCTTCCAGCAATTCGGTATAAAGCTCAAAACCGATAGCGGCAATCGGTCCCGACTGTTTCCCCCCGAGCAGATCTCCAGCACCGCGCAGTTCCAGATCGTGACTGGCAATCCGGAAGCCAGCCCCCAGCTCAGTAAGCTCCTGGAGTACCTGGAGCCGCTTGCGGGCATCGCTGGTCAATACTGCTTCACCGGGAATTAACAGATAAGCATAGGCTCGACGATCACTCCGCCCGACTCGCCCACGCAACTGATACAACTGTGACAAACCGAAGCGGTCGGCGCGGTTAACAATAATGGTATTGGCAGAGGGAATATCGAGGCCATTTTCGATAATAGTTGAAGCAACCAGCAAATTACTCTTACCGGCAATAAAGTCGAGCATCACCTGCTCCAGCTCTTTTTCTGCCATTTGTCCGTGACCAACAGCAATCTTAGCTTCGGGCACCAATTGGCGTAACTGTTCCGCCATTGCCGCAATCGTCTGCACCCGATTGTGGACAAAATAGACCTGCCCGCCACGGCGCAATTCCCGGATGATTGCTTGGCGAATCAATTCATCATCAAAGCGGGAGACATAGGTACGGATTGCCAGCCGATCAACCGGTGCCGTCTCAATCACCGACAGATCCCGCATCCCGGTCATACTCATATGGAGGGTACGGGGAATCGGGGTAGCCGTTAAGGTAAGGATATCGACTTCAGCACGTAGTTGTTTCAATTTCTCTTTATGACTGACACCAAAGCGTTGCTCCTCGTCAACCACCACCAGACCGAGATCTTTAAAACGGACATCCCGTTGCAACAAGCGGTGGGTTCCGATCAAAATATCAATTTTCCCGACAGCGGCATTTTCCAAGGTAGTTCGATTTTCGGCACTGGAACGAAATCGGGAGACCATCTCAACGGTAATGGGAAAATCGGTCAAGCGTTGTTGAAAACTTTGCCAATGCTGACTAGCAAGAACTGTAGTTGGCACCAGAACCGCGACCTGTTTACCATCCAACACCGCTTTGACTGCAGCTCGCAATGCAACTTCAGTTTTACCGTAACCGACATCACCGCAAATCAACCGATCCATCGGTTTCGGCGATTGCATGTCTGCAAGGATGTCATCGATAGCCTGCTGCTGATCGACCGTTTCTTCATGGGGAAAGGTCGCCTCAAACTCACGAAACAGTTGATCGGGAGGAGAATAGGCAAACCCCTGCCGCAATTCCCTCTTGGCGTACAATTCCAACAGTTGCCGGGCTAACTCTTCGACTGCAGCCCGAGCTTTAAGGCGGGCTTTTTCCCACCCCTGCCCCCCCATTTTATCAAGTTTAGGGGTATATCCTTCCCCACCAATATATTTCTGTACCTTTTCAATCCGCTCAATTGGCAGATAAAGTTTGTCGTTACCGGCATATTGCAGGTGTAAAAAGTCACCTTCCAGGGTTCCGGTTTTGATATGGGTCAGTCCCAGATAGCGGCCAACACCATGGTCGGTATGGACGATATAATCATCTTTTTTCAGTTCCGCCAGACTGGTCATTAATTCCCGCGCCCGATGTCGACCAGTTTTTTTCCGGCGGTGACTACGGCGCCCGAAAATTTCCTCTTCACTGATAACGTTCAGTTTCTCATCAGCAAGATAGAAGCCGCTACCTAGCGCTCCGACCGTCAGTATTGGCCTGCCAGCAGTTAAATCGGACAGAAAAATGTCTTTTTCTATGGGAAGCTGAAGATTATGAGCGGCGAGTAACTCCTGTAAGCGTTCGGCCTGACTGCGTTGATGACAAACCAGAAGGGTCTTCCAACCCTCGGTTTTCCCCTGTTGCAGCCGTTGCAATAATGGCTCAAGGCCATCAAGTTCGCCATTCGGCTTGGCCCGCAATGAACCATTGCCGTGGCAATTAAAATGGTAACGGGGGCGGTCGTCATCGAGTCGAATTACTTGCAGTTGTGAAAACTCAATCCGGGAACCATGGTTCAATAACGGCTGAAGCTGTTCCGGATCAAGATATAAATCGTGGCGCTGGGCATGGGGTAGTCCCTGCTCAACCATCCGCGCTTCACCGGCCCGAATATCATGATGAAACCGGTCAATCTCCTGCTCAACCGCAGGGGGATCGATGATAATCAAACGTGGAGCGGTAAAATATTGTTCCAATGAATCTAATTCGGGGTAATTAAAGGGCAGCAGAAATGCCCGGCCGGGAGCAACAATCCCCTCCCGCAACTCGGCCATAATCGCTTCCCGATCGGTGCGCTGGATCGCCAATTCATCACAGCGTTGCTTCAGCTTTTGTCCCAAGGTTTCGAGAAAGGTTCCATGGAGAATCATTTCCCGAGCCGGAATCAAATCAAGACGACGCAATAGCTGCTTACCGGAGCGCTGATTGGCAGGATCAAAAACCCGCATTTTTTCGATAAAATCACCATAGAAATCGAGGCGCACCGGTTGTTCGGCATCAGTAGGAAAGATATCGATGATATCGCCACGAACAGCAAAACAACTACGCTCTTCGACCAGCGAAACTGGTTGGTAACCAAGCTGAACCAGAGAGGCCAGCAACTCTTTCCGGGGGTATTCTTCTTCGAGTAGCAGTTGCAAAGAGACGCTATCGAGAATCTGGCGCGGAATCACTTTTTGCATCAGTGATCGCAATGGCAGCACCAGAGCCCGCACCGTCCCCTGACTTAATGCTGCCAGGGTAGTCATCCGCACCGCTTCCAATTCGGGATGCGGTGTCAAGGGATCGTAGGGGTTCAACTCCCAATGGGGTAGCAACGCAATCGTTTCGGGACGGGGGTGGAAAAATTGCAGTTCCCCGACCAGCTGCCGGGCAGCTTCCAGTTCGGCACAGACAATCACCTGCAGTTCCGAGGTTTCCGCCAGTAATTGGGTCAGCAGAAAAGCGGTAGCAGAACCATGCAAACCAAGCACTTCAACCGTCTGTTTATTGTTGGTTACGCCATCAATAAAACTATGAATTGTAGCGTTGCGAATATTCTGTTGATCGTCAGCTTCCATAAAAAGATTTGTTCCCGCTTTCCAAATGGCACCAGTTTTCTACGCAATTCTCATTGAGGCTGGGGAAGTTTAGCACACAACTTAAACTAAATAGCCGCAAGTTATGAATTTTCCCCTTTTGCCGCCACGAATATACAAGTGGTGTTGATCAAAATCAACAGCATGAACCAACCAGCTGATACATTTCATCAGGAGCAACCAAATGCTAAGAAGATCGATTAAACAGCAAGAACAACAAAACTTTCTGGTGTCTTCGTAGCCAAATTAGACTTATGACTTCTTTATTACAAAAAAGGCTCCGCAGATCAAAGTATTGAGTTGATATTCCAAGCCACCAAGGTCAGCCAAAAGCAGACTTGACCCCCCGCCAATCATTGTTTTTTTTTGCCAATAAATGATGAATAATTCAGGATAGTTTGGTCCGACCCAGACAGGTTGAATTCAATCAAACTTTAAGAAAATCGAGGTGCAAATCACCTAGTCCGACAATCAGGAACCGGTTGAGCAGTTGGGGTTTCCCACAGATGGTGTTGATTAGCTCGCTGGCCATGTATCCGGCGATGGTCGTTGCTCCGGGGCCACTGACGGGGATTTCTCCGCTGGGTTGCTGGATTCCGCTGAAAATATCTGCCAGAGGTTGAGACTTCCCTTTTTGCAAGGTTATCACCTGCCCTTGGTTCCCCTCGATCCCGCCATGAACGAGATATGTTTCATCGGGAAGGGCTGCTTCCAGATGAAAACGGCTAGCGTAATTATCAAGGCAATCGGCAACGATTGAAATTCCTGGGGGACAAATAAATGACGGGTTGATCTGCTGTTCAAGCAGGTCGATCTTAACCTTGCTATTGATACGGCGCAGTTGCCGGGCTGCGACCTGAAGTTTGGAACGACCGATGTCGGCTTCGCAGTAAAGGAGCTGCCGGTTCAGATCGGGCCAGTCAACCAAGCCGTTATCAACCAGCGTCAGCTTACCCACTCCGGCTCTGGTCAGTAGTTCAGCAACGGCAGCACCCAGTCCACCGACTCCGGCAATGAGAACTTCTGCGGTTTCCAACTGTTGTTGAGATTCTTTTCCCCACAGGGCAACTTGTCGCTTGTAGCGATCGGCCATCACCACTTTTAGCCCCCAGCTCCGGGTGGGAAAAAAGCGACAACGTCGCCATCGTGAACCGGTGTTTGCAATTTCTGTAAGTGGAGAATGTTGCGGCGGTTGACCATGATAATGGTGCCGAGAAGGAGGTCTCCCTGATCATCGAGAAGTTTATGCAGGAAGGGGGTTGCTATTTTCTGCTGTGCCCGTTGCAGTAACTGCCCCACCTGCTCGTTTTCGCAGGGGGGCAGTTCAAGTTTGTCCTGTTTTAGTAAAAGTCGTATCAGGCTGTAAAATTGAATCTTGACCATCACTACTCCAGCCGGAACAGTGTCTGAGCATAATTGGCCGTCCCGGTGAGGAGCTCTTTGCCAGGGAATACGCTACGGGTGGTGACCAGCTGGTAGTAAAGTCCCGAATCGTTGGTCTCCCCGATCAGTGTAGCACCGACAACCCGCTGCTGCTCATCAAGGAACACCTTGCGGTAACGCCCGGTTGAAGCGTTGTAGCTACTGACAACTTCAGCAACATCGTCGTGACAGTACCCGACGGCGGCAACCTCGACACCGAAGATTTCGGTGATATTATTTTTCAGGCTCCCCTGATATGGACACTCATGGCCGAGTATATTCAGGGCGGCATTCTCTCCCTGCTCTACCGCGGTCATCCAGTTTCCCTGAATGGTTTGTTCGCCGCTGATAAAGTCCGCCCCTTCAGCATTGTCTCCAGCCGCATAAATATCGGGGTGGCTGGTCTGACAGAACCGATTGATCAAAATTCCGTCATTGACATTGAGTCCGGCAGCAACGGCCAGATGGGTGTTGGGGACAACCCCTTTACCGACAATTAGCAGGTCGCTTTCCAGCTGTAAACCGGAACGGAGTTTAAGCTGTAGACGGTTCCCTTCGTCAATCGTTTCAATATCGTCTTTTTTATGGATCTGCAACCCTTTGCTGGTCAGCTTCGCTTCGATGATTGCTGCCGCTTCGGCATCGACAACGCGGCTGAAAATTCGCCCTGAGCCAACAACCAGATGTTTTTCTATCTCGTCGGATGCGTGAGAAAGTAGCGGCAGGCTAACCAGCCCGGCACCGATGGCGGTGATGCTCTTCGCTGTTTTTAGTAAACCGATTAACTTTTTTGCATCAGAAACATGGCGCAGGACACACGATTTTTCTGCCGCAACGCCCAAAGTACGAGCCTCAGCACCAGTACCGATGAGCAGTTTACCAAAGCCGATTTGCCGTTCATCCGCCAGCTGCAATGAATGCTTTTCGGGATCGATGCTGACGACCGCTTGACCGAAAATGGTTGTCACGGAGAGTTTTTTGTAAAAATCAAGATCGACAATATCGAGCTCCTCGCGGGGGACGTGGCCGCCGATATAATAAGGGGTTAAAACACGCGAATAGGCCGGGCAGTCTTCTCGGTCGATGATTGCGACCGACAGCTGTTGGTTATGGCGACGCAAGGTACGTAGCGCCTGCAACCCGGCGGCACTATTTCCAATAACTACAACGTCGTAATGTTCAGCCATAGTGATGATCCTGGGAATTAAAGGGGTTAAACGTATTTCGGGGACACGTAGCGAGTACATGCCCCCGGAATACTTACATTGGCAACTTTATGCCAAGCCGAGAGAGGCAAGTTTTTCGGCGGAAGGAATTCCGTCATTGCCCCAGCCACGCTCCTGATAGTATTCAGGGAGCATAATGCTCAGTTTAGCGACCTCGCCCTTGAGCGGGCCATCATGAATAGGTTCCTCCAGTAACCGCTTGGGAAGGGTGTCCTGATCAGGATCAATACCGGCCCTAAGATTGAACATCCGCTCCATATTGTAGATCCGCTCACCAATTTCCATCAGGGTTTCTTCATTGAAGTCCTCACCTGTCGCAGCACTACAGAAAGCAGCGAACTGGGGAACGCCAAGGGCAAAGGTACTGAAGAGGCAGACGCCTGATGAATCGACAACGGCAGTGAAATCTTGGAATATTTTTGCCCAAACCGGTTTACCTTCAGTTGCCTGTGGATCAATTTTTTCTGGCAGCCCCAAGATTTCAGGTGAGACGAGATAACCCCGAACATGACAGGCACCCCGGTTACTGGTAGCATAGTGGAGTGCCATTCCCTGCATTCCGCGTCCGTCGTAGGCGGGAAACTCAAGCTTTTTGACCGTCATTGAGAGTTCAGGCGCCCCGTACATTTCGGCCAGGCGAGCAGAACCAAGGGACAGTTTTTCACCAAAGCCCTCTTTTTTTGCGGCCATCTCGGTCAATTTGACCATTGCATCGGCATCACCAAATTTCAGTGGCATGCCAATCTCAGCAGCATCGATAAACCCTTTTTCAGCCAATTCCATGGCACAAGCGATGGTTGCACCGGTAGTGATAGTATCGATGCCATAATCGTTGCAGATGTAATTAGCTTTGGTGATTGCAGCAAGGTCATCAACACCGCAGGCGGCACCGAGAGCCCAGATTGACTCGTACTCTGGCCCTTCGCCGTCACCTTCAAAGCGACTCCCTTTTAGACCGGTGACCCGACCGCAGCCTATGACACACCCCATGCAGGCTTTGTTACGCTTCAGATACTTGTCGGCGAGGGTTTCACCCGAAATAGCTTCGGCACCTTCAAAGGTATCGTCTTGAAAGTTGCGGGTCGGCAATGCACCAAACTGGTTGATGACGTTAACCAGTACCGGAGTTCCAAGCGCCGGAAGACCCTGACCCGAAACTGGATTCTCCTTGAGCATCCCGTAGGCTTCGAGGGCTGCTTCGCGATAGGCTTTGGGATCGGCAACCTTGACGCCACCAGTTCCACGAACCGCAACTGCTTTGAGATTTTTGCTACCCATGACGGCGCCGACACCACTGCGCCCGGCAGCACGGTGTTTGTCGTTGATGATGCTGGCTGTCAGCGAGAGGTCTTCACCTGCTTTGCCGATGCAGGCAATTTTGGCGTCGCCATGAAATTCGGCAAGGATTGCGTCCTCAACCTCGGTGGTTGTTTTCCCCCACAGATGGGTCGCAGCGACGAGTTGGACATTATCGTTATAGACCTGAAGGTAGACCGGATGCTCCGATTTCCCTTCAAAAATAATCATGTCAAATCCGGTATAGCGTAATTCGCTGGGAAAATAGCCACCGGCGTTAGAGCAGGCAATCGTCCCGCTCAGAGGGGATTTTGTTATCACCATATAGCGACTGTTGGCAGCACCGTAGGTTCCGGTCAATGGCCCAGTTGCCATAATGAGTTTATTGTCAGTGGATAAGGGATCAATGTCGGCAGCAACCTCTTCGACAAAATATTTTGTTCCTAAACCACGACCACCGATATACTCCTTTGCCCAATTTTCATTGAGAGCTTCAACTTCACAGGTTCCGGCGGTCAGATTAACGCGTAGTATTTTTCCATGCCATCCATTCATATCAAGCCTCCATCTGCCCGTCTTTCATGGTGTTAACAAAACGCAGCACTTTCTGCCGCAGCGGCTTGTCTTCTTCTCCCAGCGTCAGACACTGGGTTGGACAGAAGACGACACACTCCGGGGTATCTCCACCACAAAGATCACATTTGTCGACGATACCGAGGGACGGAACATATTTGATCATGCCGAAAGGACAGGCGCTGACGCAGGTACGACAACCGACACAGCGATCGTTATCAACAATGACAACGCCCGAAGGCATCTCTTTGCTGATGGCCGACTTGGGGCAGGCTTTGATGCACCAGGGATCATCACACTGCATACAGGTGACGGTGATAAACTTGGCCTCGTCAAGAAAAACCTCGTTGTAGATACGTGAACGGCTGGGAGCAAATTCCCCGGTATGCTTGAAAGAACAAGCCATCTCGCAGGTTTTGCAGCCGATACACTTCGATGGTTCGATGCGAATCAGTTTCTGCATAGTTCATCCTCCTTGAAAGATTGGTTTCGGCATAAATCAAAATGAAAGAATCATCCGATTTTTAGATTGTGTGGCAGATCGTGAGTCTTTCGTGATTTTGCACAACACAGATAATTGTAACAGTTTTATATTTTTCGACAAGAGAAATATATGCTACCATCTAAAGTCATAGTTTTCAGAGAATTCACGATATGAAAGGCTATATGGCACTATTGCTAGTCGTCATTTTATTGCTGACAAAGACCAGTTTTTTCTCAATAATGCCGAGCTTGGTAAAACATCATTTTATTTATACTCTCAACTGCTGATGCCTATACAGGCAGGGACCAAATTGATGTATCTCGCTGATAACCATGGCCGTAAAATTAACTATCTGCGTCTCTCGGTGACTGACCGTTGCAATATGCGTTGTGTTTATTGCATGCCCGAGACGGGGATCGATAAATGTCAGCACGTTGATATTCTAAGTTATGAACAATTTTTGCTGATTGCCAAAGCTGCGGTAGCACTTGGAATTGAAAAAATCCGTGTGACCGGCGGTGAACCACTGGTACGGCGAGGTATTCTCGATTTTCTTGCCGAATTGACCAAAATTCAGGGATTAAAGCAGTTGGTTCTGACCACCAACGGGGTGCTGCTGCCCGAAATGGCACAAGGATTAAAAGATGCCGGCGTGCAGCGTTTGAATATCAGCCTCGATTCGTTGCATCCACAGATGTTTCGCCAGCTGACCAGAACCGATCTGTTGCCGCAGGTTTTGGCAGGGATTAATGCGGCTGAAAAGGTTGGCCTCCCCTACAAAATCAATGTTGTTGTGATGCGGGGACGCAATGATAATGAAATTCTTGAATTTGCCAATCTGACCCGTGACCACGATTGTACCGTGCGGTTTATCGAATACATGCCAACGCTGAAAGAGAAGGATTGGCGGTCGCAGGTAATTTCAAGTCACGAAGTCCTTGAGCGACTCCATCAACACTATTCTCTCCACCCGGTTGAGCGTGGCCCGTTGTCGGGTCCGGCCGAGGAGTTTGCTATTGCTGGCGCTCGTGGCCGAATCGGGGTGATTGCGCCGTTGTCGGGACATTTTTGCCAAGATTGCAACCGGATCAGGATTACTGCTTCAGGTCGGGTCCGCACTTGCCTTTTCTCCGATTACGAAACCGATTTGAAACCGCTACTGAAGTTAGATGATGTCAAGGTTGTGGCCCACGAGTTGCGCCGGCTGATTAGCGAAAAACCTGCGTGTCACACCCTGAATTCGCAAGTCGCAGGACATTCTCCTTTCTCCATGGCTCAAATTGGCGGATAAAGGGAAAACTAACGGGGTGATACGAGATACTTTTCGATGATCAAAGTACACACACCCGCAATATCTTTGAGATCGTAGACAGGGACATCCAGATCTAGAACAGAG
>DAOWKG010000267.1 GCA_030639985.1 Desulfuromonadaceae bacterium | reverse complement strand
GTGCTACTAAGAAGCTGTTTGATGGTCACAGTGTCAGTACTGATGAAGTAATTTTGCTGCCAGACAGCACGCGACTGCTTGAACTGCTTGCTAATCCACAACCGCAGCAACTGCAACCGCCTAAAGTTGAAATCCTCTTCGAAACCAAAGAGATTTTGATCGTCTATAAGCCCGCCGGACTGGCAATTCATAAGGGCAAGGGGCATGAGCGTGATAACCTTACCGATCGGGTTGCCACCTTTTTAACCGCCCGGGGTGACAAGTTCCAGGCGGCACCAATTCAGCGTCTTGACCTTGAAACATCGGGGCCGGTGTTGTTTGGAAAGGGGAGAAAAGGCTGCTCCGAACTGGGAAAATTGTTCATGCAGGGGACGGTGACCAAAACTTATCTGGCACTGGTTGGTGGTAAATTGCTTGGGCGAGGAGAATTGATCAGTGATATCCCGGCTAAGGGGAAGTTGAAAACTGCCAGTACCAACTATCAAACCTTGATCAGTAACGATTCTGCGTCATTGCTTGAAATTCAATTGCAGACTGGGCGTCAACATCAAATTCGTCGCCAGTTAGCAGACGCTGGTCATCCTCTCTTTGGTGACCGCCGCTATCATGGTAGCTGCCCGCGAAAGCTTTCCCGGCTGTTTCTCCACTGTCGGCGCCTCGCATTCATCGACCCATTCAGTAAGCAACAGGTAGATGTTAATTGCCCCATGCCCAAAGAATTGTCAAAGTTTCTGTCCCAACTTGGGATCGAACTATGAAAATTTGCTCTGCCACTCATTTACCTTTGGAAGGAAATTCTTAAGTGTCTGAATATAATAAAAACTTATGGCAAACGATTGTGTTTTTGTTTTTGAGTAAATTTGCCAAGCAGGCAAATACCCCTTTTGCTCAGAGTGAACTGGTCAACGACAGGAACGTTGAGCTGGCAAATCGTTTTGTGCAGATGGTTGGTGATAAGACCGATGAAAAAAAGATCAAGTTTGCCTTGCTCAAGGCGATGAGAGAGCTTGAAAAAGGGGGGATGTTGCTGCGCTTAAGTGAAGAATCGTTGCAGCTCAGTAGTGATGGTTTTGCCAGAATGAAAGTGGAGCTGGAAACTGCAATGACGAAAATTGCGCAGAATTTCCCCGAATCGACCCCCAAAGACAAAGTTGCCCCAACGGTTCAATAGATAGATATCACACCTTCCACTGGCGATCACTTCAGCTACAAGTGGTCGCCAGTGGAGTAGTTAGTCTGTTTCCGCACCGTTAATCGCGTGGTACTGCCAACATTTTATCGAGCGCTTGCTTAGCTTTGACCCGAATATCGTCAGCAACGGTAATCCGCGGTTCCATCTTTTCCAGACAGCGGAGGATATCTTCTAACCGGGTTAACTTCATATCCGGACAGACCAGCACTTTGCTTGGCATAATAAATTCTTTATCGGGATTTTCTTTGCGTAGCCGCCAGAGGATACCGTTTTCGGTACCGACAATGAACTTTTTTGCCGGGTTGTTGCTGGCAAATTCATACATGCCGCTGGTTGAACAAATATGGTCGGCTAACGCCAGAACTTCTGGTTGGCATTCGGGGTGAACCATAAACAAAGCATCGGGATGGTCGGCTTTTGCCTGCTCAATTTCTGCAACCGTCAACTGATCGTGGGTCGGGCAAAAGCCTTCCCAGCAGATACATTCTTTTTCTGGAACCTTGCTGGCAATATAGCGGCCCAGATTACGGTCGGGAACCAATAACAGTTTTTTGGCAGTAACTGATCGAGCGACACTGACTGCATTTGAGCTGGTACAACAAATATCACTTTCAGCTTTCACCGCGGCACTTGAATTAACATAGGTGACAACGGCTGCGTCTGGATGCTGGCGTTTCAATTCTTGGAGGCCAGTGGCGGTAACCATATCTGCCATCGGGCATCCGGCATCTGCTCGGGGCAGCAATACGGTTTTTTCGGGAGCCAGAATCGCGGCACTCTCGGCCATAAAATGGACTCCGCAAAAAACGATAACCTGTTTATCAGTATTTTGTGCCTCTATTGATAAGGCGAGAGAATCGCCAGTTATATCGGCAATTTCCTGAATCTCATCACGTTCGTAATTGTGGGCTATCAGCAAGGCATTTTTTTCGGCAGCTAATTGTTTGATCTGCTGTTGCAACTTTTCATGAGTCATCAGTTTTATTCACCTTTAGTTACATC
>DAOWKG010000150.1 GCA_030639985.1 Desulfuromonadaceae bacterium | reverse complement strand
TTGAGACTTTGAGACTGATAACCATACACCGTGTGTTGTTAAAAAACAATGGAAGTTGTGCCTACGCAGATTATTCTGGGTAAAGTTGGCTGCCTTCGAGTATACTTGGCGTAACAATGAATTGGCTCGGGTTGGTAGCGGGAGGTTTTTATGGCTGAGAGATTAATCGAGGTTGTTTATCTTGATGGTACCGAGAGTGTGGTCAGGAACGATATGCTTGATGTTTTGATTGCGACGGCAAAAATTATCCGCTTTAAACGCTCTGGTAATTGGATTGATATTGTCAGGCCGGGTGCCAGCTTGCGTGATTATCGCAGCCGTGAAATTTTTTCCGGCAGTGAACGACGAGCTCCCTGGCCGGAAAAAAGAATATAGTTAACATGGCACTGGCAAAGCGTTGATTTTGTAGTTTTAAAATCGACACTCGAGTCTCAGCCGATTTTTTCCTGCCGCTCTTGCTCGGTTTTGCAGTCGATGCATAATGTCGTTACCGGGCGGGCAAGTAACCGTTCTGCACCAATTTTTTCTTCGCAGCTTTCACATAACCCAAAAGTTTTATCTTCGATTCGTTGAAGTGCCTGGCGAATTTTGTTGATCAGCATCCGTTCGCGATCACGGATTCGTAGTTCAAAATTCCGGTCAGATTCGAGAGAGGCACGATCGGTCGGGTCGGGAAAATTAGGATTTTCTTCGGTCATCTCGGATACGGTTTTGCCCACATCCTGCAACAATGAATCGAGTTGATCCGTCAATAGCTGTTTAAATTTTCCCAGTTCTTTTTTATTCATAATCAATCCTTCTGCACTTGTTTGCCCGATTAAAATGCACCCCTGAGCTGAGCGCAAATAATTAACACCAGCACCGCAACGGCAAGCCATGCCGAAAAAATATCGCTACATTTCCTCGGCGGATCCTCGGCCAATTGTCTGGTTTCTTCACTGACTATAGCTGCTGGAACTTTATCGACCAATTGTTTTATTAGTTGGTCAAACCGATCATAGCTATTGGAGAGGATTATAAAATCATTTTCACTGCTAAGGCTGATAAAGACACGCTTGCGCACCTTGATGGTGTCTACTTCGGTCAGTTCAGAATAGCTAATTTGTTTATTGCGAAATAACTTATTTACTTTGATGGCATCGGTACCGATGTGGACTTTACGTCTAAAACTTTCAGCAAAAATAATGGTCGCTGGTAATAAAAAAGTTGCCAGAATAATTATTTTGGCTGGCGGCAACTGTAAAATTAAGACCGTAACCAATAAAATAAAGCAGAGTATAACGACCAGTCCCAACGGGATCAGGAAGTTTTTTCGGATTGTGTAGATTGATGGTTCCATCGCTGTATCGCCCAAAATTAAAATTATTTAAAATCTAGCAGATTTAAACATTTTTGCCAACTACTGATTGCGGATAAGGGGGCCATTTTTGCCACCATTTTTCTTGAACAGGGAGATTCCTACAATTTCTATCTCTTTGTCAATTGCTTTACGCATAGCGTAAGTAGTCAGATTATTAATTTCAGTCAAAAATGACGTCGAGTGCTTCGCTGGTGTGGCTGATACCGATTAATTTGATCGTGTCGGGAACGTCAAGGTTTTTCAGATTTCCTTTGGGTAGCACACATTGGGTGAAGCCGAGCCTGGCAGCCTCTTTAACCCGCAGTTCTGGTTGTGAAATGGCTCTTACTTCTCCGGTGAGACCGATCTCACCAAAGAGAACCAGTTGTGGGTTGATTACTCGATTGAGGTGACTTGATGCCAAGGCGGCAATCGCAGCGAGATCAACTGCCGGCTCGTCAAGTCGTACCCCACCGGCAACATTGATGAAGATGTCCTGTCCGGCAAGTGATAGTTCCACTTTTTTCTCGAGGATAGCAATCAGCAGGGCAATGCGTTTGTGGTCGATACCGATAGCGGTACGCTGCGGGGTACCGAAAGAGCTACTTGATACCAGCGCTTGAAGTTCAACCAGGATTGGTCGGGTCCCTTCGAGGGAGGCAACTACAGCACTGCCAGCACTGTGCTTGGGCCGCTCGGCCAGAAACAGTTCCGAGGGATTACTGACTTCTCGGAGCCCTTGTTCTTGCATCTCAAAAACGCCGATTTCGTTGGTTGAGCCAAAGCGATTTTTTACCGCCCGCAAGATTCGATAGGGGTGTCCAGGATCGCCCTCGAAATAGAGGACGGTGTCAACCATATGCTCCAGTACTCGCGGTCCGGCGATGGCGCCATCTTTGGTAACGTGGCCGACCAGAAAAGTTGGTAGGCCGTCACCTTTGGCCTGAATCATTAACTGGCCGGTACATTCACGCACTTGACTGACGCTGCCGGGGGCAGAATCGATGCTGCTGGTGAAGATGGTTTGAATCGAGTCGATTACCAGAAAAGCTGGTTGCAGCTCTTTGATGCGTTGTCTTATCTGCTCCAGTGAAGTTTCGGCCAGCAGGTAAAGATTGTCGGTTTTAATCCCCAGCCGGTCAGCACGCATTTTGACCTGCCGGGTAGACTCCTCGGCGGTAACGTAAAGTGCTGTGCCGTTTTCGGCGAGACGGGCAAATGCTTGGAGTAACAGGGTGGACTTGCCGATGCCGGGATCCCCGCCGACCAGAATCAACGAGCCGGGTACTACACCGCCCCCGAGGGTGCGATCAAGTTCGGCCATGCCGCAGCTCAGGCGATCCTCTTCACGGCAGGTTACCGCCGCCAATTTTTGTGGTTTTCCTGGGGTCGGTAGCGCCCGACTATGGCTGGTAACGGCAACTGGTTGCTCTTCAACCAGAGTGTTCCACTGTTGACAATCGGGGCAACGTCCCAGCCATTTCGGGCTCTGAAGTCCACATTGTTGACAGCTATAAATGGTTTTTTGCCGTGCCATGATTCCTCCCATCGGGTGCAAAAGCAATAAACTGTTGCATCCTATTCTGAAGCGTTGAAACTGTCAATTTGTGAGTGTAAATGATTTCAACAGATTGCTTTTATCGACTATTATCTACACCTTTTCTGCGTTATAGTTACAAGTTATTGGCGCGCCTATCCGGTTGGGAGAAGTTTTATGAGTTATGATGATTTAGTGGCAGCGTTGGCAGAGTTTGATCTCCCCCATCAGGTTACCATGAAAAAAATTCGTTCTCGTCACCGCCAACTGGTACGACGTTATCACCCCGATCATGGTGCCGATCCCGATAACGATAAAATTCGGCGGTTGAATGCGGCGTATAAGGTGATAAGCGAATATCTCAACGATTACCGCTTCGATTTTTCACAGGAGACTTTTTACTCACAGTATCCCGAAGAGCGGTTAAGGGAGCAGTTTTACGATGTCGGACTATGGGGCGAAAAGGGTTAGTGGGGGTAGGGGCTGATGAAAAAGTAGCATCTGCGGCGTTACGCTTCAATCCTCGCCTCTCGACGTAGCTATCGCTACGACTCGTGGCTGTGGTTTCGCAAGCCTTGCAGCTGATACTTTTTGATCAGCCTCGGGATAGCTGAGCTGGTTATTGAATTACCCGCTCCCGTGTGACGCCGCCGGAGTGGAGCAACTGATTTGAGAGACAGAGCGGCAAATGTTTGAGGCGTTAGCCGAGTTTTTGCCG
>DAOWKG010000342.1 GCA_030639985.1 Desulfuromonadaceae bacterium | reverse complement strand
TACACGGTATGTTGCAGCGTTTCAAGTTAAAGCATCAGAGTGTTGCTACACCAGCAGTTAGACCAGACCATGTTTATGCCACAGAAAAACCAGCGGCACATGTTGGCTGGGGCATGACTAAAAGAAGCCAGAACGGCGCTCCTACGAGCCAACAGGGACAGATTGCTTTAGATGACAGTGAATATGGAAAGTATTAGGACAATACCTACTCCTTGATGGTTTTTAAGAATTACATGCAATAACAAAAGCAGCGGATCAGCCAAGCAGCAGAATGGCAGTACATGCAGAAGAGCAGCGACCCTCCTGAACTACTGAAAACGATAGGGATTGATTATGTTCAAGGTTACATCATTGCTCGGCCGAAATACTCTATTTTTCTTGAATTGCACCCCTGCGGTGACAATTCATAATAACGGCAGAAATGAACAACCAAAACCTCAATTGTTATTTTCTCACACAATTAACAAGACATTAAAATAGGTGGAAAACAGGTCAATTTCAGCAATCCCAGCAGATATTGCCAACATGAACCTTATCAACAAACCGTTTCCTGTTTTTCAAACTATGTCTGACATTACAGAATTAAATGGAGGAATTCCAGATGAAAATACTTGTGGTTGAGAATGAAAAGAAGGTCGCTCATTTTCTTAAGAAGGGGTTTAAAGAGCAAGGATTTAAGGTTGATATTGCTTGCGATGGAGAGGAAGGTTTTATCCAGGCAGTAAATACAAGCTATGATTCAATTATTATGGATATAAACTTACCTAAAAAGAATGGATTAACTCTGGTCACGGATCTGCGCAACCAAGGGGTGGTGACACCGATTATTTGCATGACTGCAAATAATACGATTAAAGATATTGTGGTCGGTCTCAATGCAGGTAGTGATGCTTGTCTGACAAAACCATTTGCTTTTGTTGAGCTACTTGCCCGGACGCGAGCGTTGATTCGCCGAGGATCAAAAAATCGTGACACTGAATTGTACTTTGCCGACCTGCGGCTTGATCGAATCAGTCACAAGTTTTGGCGTGACAAACAGAAAATTTCAATTACATCTCAGGAATATAAGCTATTGGAATACTTTATGCTTAATCCGAATCAAGCTTTGAGCAGAGCCATGATTATCGAAAATGCATGGGACGATACCTACGATCCATTCAGCAATATTGTCGATGTTTACATCAATTACCTGCGCAAAAAAATTGACTATAAATTTAACAATAAATTAATTCATACCATCCGCGGGGTTGGTTATGCTTTTGGAGAGAAGCCTTAATTGATGCCGGACACAAGATTAAGCAGCTTCTTGTATCCCCTCAAAGACCTGCGGAACCTCATATCCGTTAGAGATATGTAGTCGCTGGCGGGTTAAAAAACTTCGATGTATTCCGAAAGTCACTGCTCTGGCTTCCTCGATAATCAGAAAATCGCAATAGTGAACCAGTTCAGTACATAGCTTCCAGATAGCTATGATTTTATATATTCGTCAATATAGCCTTTTTACTGGGCCACCCACACCAGACAGGGTACAAACAGCCCCCTGACTACCACCATAAACGACGGCTAGTCGCTAAACAATTATCTAATCTAAATCGTATTATCAAAGGCCTTTATGGACCTAAACTTACCACAAAATCGTTCAAATGTTTGTATGATATGCAGGACAATAATCAAACTTGCAGCCGTATACTTGAACTCTTTTGAAATCATCAGCGCTTACATCAATTCACCAAATAGCAGTCATACCCTCCCAGTTCAGAAACTTTCTCATGATTAATACAAGCAACATTAATCCAATTGACATTTACTAATTTAGCACCTACTGTTTCCCCACCTAAAACCCCTCTTCCAAGGAGCTGCAATCAATGATTATGACAAATGTAAATACTGTTCCCGGCAAAAAAATCGTCGAACACTTTGGTATCGTCCAGGGAAGTACCGTTCGGGCTAAACATGTCGGTCGTGACTTCATGGCTAGTCTAAAAAATTTGGTTGGTGGTGAACTTAAAGGCTACACTGAACTGCTGCAGGATTCGCGTGAAGAAGCGATGAAAAGGATGGAAGCGCAGGCTCGGCAGATGGGAGCCAATGCGGTAGTTAATATCCGCTTTGCTACGTCATCAGTTGCGCAAGGTGCCGCTGAACTATTTGCCTATGGAACCGCAGTACGGGTTGAATAGGAGACCAGCATGGATATCTTGATAGAAAATCTCAATCTGGTTGTTTTCCTGATTTTGTTCGTTATGGGTTACGTTATTGGCAGCTGGGCGGAAAAACGTCACTATCGCTCAATCATGCAGCGCGAAAAGGAACTGATAAAGCTAGCCGTGGTTACGGCAGAGGGTAGTTTTCCACCGGGGAGAGTTAAAGATTCGGCGTTGGTTACTGGCAGTGTAGTTATTTCTATCGACTACTTCAAACGTATCCTCGCTACATTACGGAACATATTTGGGGGCCGGGTAAAATCGTACGAATCGTTAGTTGATCGGGCACGGCGAGAAGCAATCCTGCGGATGAAAGAACAGGCGCAAGAACGTGGAGCCAAAATGATTATCAATATGCGCTTGGAAACGGCTACCATTGGCAGAAATGCCAACAAGAAAAAACAAATCGGCAGCATTGAAGCAATCGCTTACGGCACCGCAATCGTTATGAACAAGCAATGAAATTTACCCCAAAGCCGCTGCAAGACAATGTAAATGTATCCAAAATCCACCCACTGGTCGAACTCCTATGGATGGTTGGTGGATTTGTTTTAATCGTCGGTCTAACGTTTTTACTGCTTGGCGTAACGACCGATTGGGCAGTGTCAAAAACTCCGCTAAAAATCGAAACCTGGATCGGGCAACTGGCGTTAAATGAATTTTCCGGTGATGAAAGTGCTGCCTTGAACCAGCGGTTGAACTTATTGCTTGGGAGTCTGCCAAAAGATTCCCCGTTACATCAGTATCAGTTTCAAGCTTATCTAGCCAATACCGATGACGTTAATGCCATCGCCCTACCGGGTGGAACTATTGTTGTTTTTTCGGGGTTACTGCAAGAAGTTGAATCAGAAAATGAATTGGCAATGATTATGGCGCACGAGTTGGGACATTTTGCCCACCGGGATCACTTGCGAGGACTCGGACGAGGATTGGGGGTTGCGGTTGCTACCGCCATGTTATTCGGTGAAGACAGCACTACCAGCAGTATAATTTCAAAAGCACTACTAACCTTCAACAGCAGATATTCGCAGGCGCAGGAAGCTGCCGCCGACCAGTTTGGCATTGATCTTTTGACCAGACACTATGGTCATGCCGGTGGCGCAACCGATTTTTTCTCCCGCCATGCCGCCAATGCCGGGAATCAGACCGCTTACCTGTTGGCCTCTCACCCCCATCCCCAAGCACGGATTACAGCACTACAACAACAAATTGCCGAACATAACTATCGGGTCGAACCAACCGTACCATTGCGGGATGATATCAAAAAAAAGGATAACCGCTGAAGTGTCCCACCCCATTAAGAGAAGCGTGCTTCTCTTCAAATTTCACCAGATCAAAACCACATGTTAGGTGTTAACATACCCACAATACTGTAATAGAAACTTCATTGCTTCCCGTAACAAGCTAGTAAATCAGCTACGGAGCCGAGCATCAATC
>DAOWKG010000067.1 GCA_030639985.1 Desulfuromonadaceae bacterium | reverse complement strand
ATAAATCGCCGCCAAATATATGCCGAATTAATTTTAGCATCGGTTACCATCTTTTGGGGAGCAACATTCCCTATCGTCAAGGATGCTATTACCGAAATGCCGGTGATGGCATTTCTTTGGATCCGGTTTGCCATAGCTGCTGCGCTGTTGGCTGTTCTGGCGGGCAGAAAAGGGTTTGCTACCTTAGATCGTCGTGGTTGGCTGATAGGGATAATACTTGGAGCACTACTGGCTATTGCCTATATTTTGCAAACCTTTGGCTTGGAACGTACTTCTTCTGCGAATGCCGGTTTTTTAACCGGTCTGGGTGTCATCTGGGTGCCATTGCTGGCTGGTCCGTTATTGAAAAAACCGGCGGCATTTGCTTCTAAGGTTGGTGTTGGTATTGCCCTGATTGGCCTTTTTCTTTTAACCTGGCATACCCCGTGGAACCTTAATTTGGGTGATTTGTTGGTGGTGTTTTGTTCCTTATTTATCGCTTTACACATACTCGGACTTGATGCTTTTACCAAGGGCTACGATGGTAAAGCTCTCACTTTTGTTCAAATTGCGACTGCTGCCCTTATATATCTGGTTGGCAGTCTTTTCTTTGAACCGGTTTCATGGCCACAAGTCTGGACTGGTTCGTTGATTTTTGCATTTATAATTACTGCCGTGTTTGCCACTGTCTATGCTTTCTGGGCTATGACAACATTTCAAAGTCGGACAACACCAACCCGAGCTGCCCTCATCTACACCCTTGAACCGGTTTTTGCCGCCATTTTTTCAATCTGGCTTGCAGGTGATCGTTTGACTGCAATTGGCTGGGTCGGTGGCGCTCTTATCGTTGCCGGAATGATTTTTGCTGGAGCTTGCCCAATTTTGTTTGCGAAAAAGGTTAACCCATAAACTTGGTGGTAAAAAATGTTATCCGGCCAAACCTCCATTTAACCTTTACATACTTTAAAGATAGGGTATATAAGTAGCGATTATCTTTAATCCATTTCACCAATTGGTTGTTGACTTTATATGAATCAAAAAAATATCCGTAATTTCTCCATTATTGCCCATATTGATCATGGTAAATCTACTTTGGCAGACCGTTTGCTCGAAGCTACCGGTGCGTTGTCTGACCGGGAAAAATCAGATCAATATCTGGATCGGATGGAATTAGAACAAGAACGTGGGATCACCATAAAGGCTCAAGCAGTGCGACTGAATTACACTGCCAAAGATGGCCAAGATTATATTCTTAATCTGATTGATACCCCAGGACATGTCGATTTTTCGTATGAAGTAAGTCGTTCTCTCTCGGCTTGCGAAGGTGCAATGCTGGTAGTTGATGCCGCCCAAGGGGTTGAAGCGCAAACCCTGGCGAATGTCTATATGGCAATCGATCAGGATCTCGAAGTTTTTCCCGTCATCAATAAGATTGATCTTCCCAGTGCTGAACCACTCAGGATAATGGAAGAAGTTGAGGAAATCATTGGCATTGATACCAGTGACGCCATCCTTGCCAGTGCCAAAGAGGGTAAGGGCATTGATGAGATACTTGAGGCTATTATCAAACGGGTTCCGCCACCGCAAGGGGATCCTAATGCACCATTAAAAGCTTTAACCTTTGACTCGTGGTACGACTCATATCAGGGTGTTATCGTGCTGGTGCGAGTAATGGAAGGTACCATCAAAAAAGGCGAGAAGATTAAACTGATGGCTACCGGTGGTATTTACGAAGTTCAAAAGGTTGGTGCTTTCAGCCCGCAACCGAAAGAACTACCACAACTTGCAGCTGGTGAAGTTGGATTTGTTGTCGCTGGAATCAAGGTGGTCGAAGATGCCAAAGTAGGCGACACCATAACCCACTTGCATAATCCTGCCGACACGGCACTGGATGGCTTTAAAGAAGTACAGCCGATGGTTTTTTCGGGTCTTTATCCGATTGACTCTGCCGATTATGATGCCTTGCGGGATGCCTTGGAAAAGTTGCGCTTAAATGATGCTGCATTTTCTTTTGAGCCCGAGAACTCGTTGGCGCTAGGATTCGGCTTCCGCTGTGGTTTTCTTGGACTGCTCCATATGGAAATCATCCAGGAACGTTTGGAACGTGAATTCGGAGTTGAGCTGATAACGACTGCTCCGACGGTTGTTTACCGGGTTACTACCACCAAGGGTGAAATGCTGGAAGTTGAAAGTGCCAACATGTTGCCTGATGTTCAGTTTATCGACAAAATTGAAGAACCATTTGTCCTTGCATCAATTCATGTGCCTAACGATTATGTTGGCCCCGTGCTGAACCTGTGTATCGAGAAGCGGGGGATCCAAAGAGAAATAAAATACCTGACAGCGGACCGGGTAATGGTAGTTTATGAACTACCGCTGAATGAGATTGTCCTCGATTTCTTTGATCGACTAAAATCAATCAGCAGAGGTTATGCTTCCCTCGACTACGATCATCTCGATTTCCGGGTTAGTAAATTGGTACGTTTGAACGTGCTGATCAACGGCGATGTTGTTGATGCTCTATCACTCATTGTCCACCATGACAAAGCTCAGTTTCGTGGGCGTGATCTGGTGTCAAAGATGAAAGAATTTATTCCCCGGCAGCAGTTCGAAGTTGCAATCCAGGCCGCTATCGGTAATAAGGTTATTGCCCGTTCAACGGTAAAAGCGTTAAGAAAAGATGTTACTGCTAAATGTTACGGCGGTGATATTACCCGAAAGCGGAAACTGTTAGAAAAGCAAAAAGCGGGTAAGAAGCGGATGAAACAAATTGGCAGTGTTGAATTGCCGCAGGAAGCTTTTTTGGCAATCCTTAAGGTCAAAGACTGACAACCTTTTTACATGATCATTAAAGAGTTTAATTATGGGATTTTTTAAAAAGAAAACCACTATTTTTAAGGCCAAAAAACCTTGGTACCGGGAATGGTCAGAGGCAATGTTTGTTGCTATTATTCTGGCACTTATTATTCGTACCTTTTTGTTTCAGGCCTTTAAAATACCCTCCGGGTCGATGCTCGATACGTTGCTGATTGGCGATCATCTGCTGGTTAACAAATTTATTTATGGCACAAAATTGCCGTGGAGTGATGATCGTTTCTTGTCGATCAGAGATCCAGAGCGGGGTGATGTCATTGTCTTTGAGTTTCCGCAAGACGAAGGTAAATCATACTTTAAACGGCGTGATTTTATTAAACGGGTTGTTGGTCTCCCTGGAGATTTGATTGAAGTAAAAGCTAAGCAGGTTTACGTAAATGGTAAACTGTTCAATATTCCTCAGGAAAAACACAAAGATAAAGATATGATTCCGGCAGCTGCCAGTCCACGTGATTTTACCGGTCCGATCATGGTTCCTGCTGGTAACTATTTTGTGATGGGGGATAATCGCGATTACTCTTTTGATAGCCGCTTTTGGGGTTATGTCCATAAATCAAAAATCAAAGGGATCGCTTTTATAAAATATTGGTCGTGGAATAGCGAAGGGAATATATTTAAAAAAATCCGTTTTAACCGCATTGGTAGATCGATAGATTGAAGAAACTTTAACAATCAATTAGATTGACATTTTAGTTGGTATATTGTCTTATCCACGAAAATAAAATTCAGCTTAAGTTAACCCTTTAAGTCGATCCGAGAGATTGGCAAGGGAGTGCAGAAGTGAAAAAAACTTTAAAAAAATACCGAGACACCTGCATGATATAAATTGTGCAGGTGTTTTTTTATGCTTTACTAAAAATAGCTATCATCTTCCCTTGGAGGTTTATATGGCGGCAGAAACAATTGAAATTCTGGATACTGATGGAGTAAACCGCGCTTTAACTCGTATAGCTCATGAAATTTTGGAGCGAAATAAAGGGGTTAAAGATTTAGCTTTGATAGGTATCAGAACTGGTGGTGCGTATATAGCATCGCAATTACGGCAACGTATTGTAGAGATTGAGGGCAAAGATGTCCTTTTTGGTACTATTGATGTCACTATGTACAGAGATGACTTATGTACTCGTAGTAATCTTGCGGTCGGACAAACTGACATAAAATTTCCGCTAAAAAATTGCAAGATTGTCCTGATTGATGATGTCCTTTTTACCGGACGTACTATTAGAGCAGCCATGGATGCGATTATGGATATCGGCCGCCCGGAAAATATCCAATTGGCAATTCTGGTTGACCGGGGTCATCGGGAGTTACCGATCCGACCCGATTATATTGGCCGCAATCTACCCACCGCTAGAAACGAACAGATTGAGGTAGACTTTGATGCCGAATACAAGGCTCAAGCTATCCACTTATTCAGAAAATAATCTGGAGGTTACACATGTCTTTCAATCCCGAACATATCCTTGGCATTAAAAACCTGACGGCAGAAGAAATCAGCTTTATTCTTGATACCGCCGAAAGTTTTAAAGAAATCAACACTCGACAAATTAAAAAAGTACCCACCCTGCGGGGTAAAACCATTATCAATCTCTTTTTTGAAGCCAGTACTCGAACTCGAACCTCATTTGAAATTGCCGGCAAACGACTTTCTGCCGATACCGTCAATATCAGTGCTTCATCCTCCTCGGTTGTCAAAGGGGAGACATTGGAAGATACGGCACAGAATATTGAAGCGATGCACCCGGATATTATTGTCATGCGTCATAGTGCGTCGGGAGCCTGTGATTATCTGGCTGAAAGGCTAAATTGCTCGATAATTAATGCCGGTGATGGTACCCATGAACATCCCAGCCAAGCATTACTTGACGCATTTACTATCAGGCAACATAAAGGTGACATAAAAGGCTTAACGGTTACTATCGCCGGTGATATTGCTCATAGCCGGGTGGTACGATCCAATATCTATTGTCTGAATAAGCTCGGGGCAACAGTGCGGATTACCGGACCTAAAACGATGCTGCCACCAGGACTTGAAAGGCTCGGCTGTGAAGTCCATAGCAACCTCAAAGAAGCGATAACCGACGCCGATTGTATTATGATGTTGCGGATTCAGCGTGAGCGCCAAGGTAAAACCTTGATCCCATCGTTGCGTGAATATGCTCGTTTCTTTGGCCTTAATGACCACAATTTGCAACTCGCTAAAAAAGATGCAATCGTTATGCACCCTGGCCCGATTAATCGTGGTGTCGAGATATCTTCAGCAGTTGCTGACGGCAAGCAAAACGTCATCCTTGATCAGGTTGAAAATGGCGTTGCCGTACGGATGGCATTATTGTATCTGGTTGCTGGTGGTGAGAAATTGCAACAAGATTGCTGATTAACTACCCATTACCGCATGTTTCTTTGAAAGGTTTTAAATATGAAAACACTGATAAAGAATGGTCGGGTTATTGATCCGGCAAATAATATTGATGCAGTGCAGGATATTTTGATAGCTGACGGTGTTATCACCGAAGTAGCGGTTAATATAACCACTGCTGCCGATGAAACTATTGACGCAACCGGTTTAGTGGTCAGCCCTGGGCTGATAGATATCCACACCCACCTCCGTGATCCGGGTCAAGAATATAAAGAAGATATTATTTCTGGAACCCGTGCAGCGGCAGCGGGTGGAGTCACTTCACTGGCATGTATGCCGAACACCAGTCCGGTTAATGATTCGCTGGCAATTACCAAGTTTATTATTGATAAAGCTAAGCAAGAGGGAAGTGCCAATGTTTTCCCCATCGCCTGTATCAGTAAGGGGATGAAGGGCGAGATTCTTGCCGAGATGGGCGAGTTAAAAGCGGGTGGCTGTGTTGGTTTTTCTGACGATGGGGTACCGGTTTCTAACGGTGAACTGATGCGCCGTGCGTTTGAATATGCCGATACTTTTGACATGCCGATAATTTCCCACGCCGAAGATCTTTCTCTGGTTGGTTCTGGCAGTATGAATGACGGGCCGGTTGCTACCGAACTTGGCTTGAAGGGGATTCCCTGGGTCGCTGAGGATGCTGCCACCGCCAGAGATATCATGCTGGCAGCATTTACCGGTGGGAGATTGCACGTTTGTCACGTTTCCACTAAGGGCAGCGTTGACCTGGTACGTCAAGGCAAAGCACGTGGTGTTCGGGTTAGTTGTGAAGCAACGCCGCACCATTTTACCCTTACCGATGAAGCGGTGCGCGGTTATGACACCAATGCCAAGATGAATCCGCCACTGCGAAGTCAGGAAGATGTTGATGCTGTTCGTGCCGGTTTAGCTGATGGTACCATTGACGCCATTGCAACCGATCACGCACCCCACCATTACGATGAAAAAAATGTTGAATTTGTCGT
>DAOWKG010000226.1 GCA_030639985.1 Desulfuromonadaceae bacterium | reverse complement strand
GTTTCCTTCCCCAACCATGGAAAAGTATTTGATGTGTATGGGTTTATTGGAGTTTCTTGATAAACGCTTGACACTCTCTAATCCCTATGCTAGTTTTTGCTGTGCTTTCCTTGAAAAATCAACGAGTTCGCATAGTTCTAGAGGTTTTATGGCTGAGTCCGAAAGTAAAAAGTTGATTTTTCGGCTTGGTAGTATGGGGTTTTTGCTTGAGCTGACTACCGTAGTTGGGGTTGTTGAGCAAATAGCTGATGTGATTGATTCCAGTTGTCGTGATATCGGCCGTGGTATTGTCTCTGCTTTGCAATTTCGGCAAACTTCGATCCCAGCTGTTGATCCGGCCTTAAAACTGAATATTGTGTCGGCGGTTAAGTTGAACGATAAAGTTGCAGTTGTTTTACGCAGCTCTGAAGGAAACTGGGCACTGCTGGTTGATCGGGTAGAAGAATTAACTGTGGCAAAAAATCTTAATGCTTGTGAGTTTCCTGTTTTGCTCAGGAATGCGGCTGCAGATTTTTATTCACAGATTCAGCTTTTGGATAATGAGCCGATAATCGTATTTGATCCAGAACGGTACTACGGTTCTGATACTGTGGCGGTATGAAGCGCTTTGGACTATTTCGGGCCGGAGAGTTTGCCTTTGCAGTTCGACTGGAACAGATTCAAAAAGTTTTACAGGATGCTAAAAAGTTTGGGCTACCACGATTGCCAGAGGCAGTTTCAGACGTTTTGGTAGATTGTGGTCAGATAGTACCACTACTCAATTTTGTCCATATATTCGGTAAAATATCGTGTCAGGAGCGGCTAGCTTGCGGCTATCAGGTGTTGGTTGTATCGGAATACGGGATGATGGCTTTGCCGGCAAACATGTCTGGGCAGATTGTTAATGCCGCAAAGGGTGAAATATTAACAACAACGGTTGCTGAAAATATTGTTGGTGCTGTTGGTAAATTTCTATATCAAAGTGAAGAGTTTAATATTCTCGATATCAATTATTTAGCGATAGAGATGACCCAGGGAATTTGGCATAGTTAGCCAGACACCGGTGGTGCGAGGAGGCATCAATGATGAAAAAATTGCTGTTAGCCGATGATAGTATAACTATTCAAAAAGTCGTCGGTATTATCTTCTCAGCAGAAGAATACCAGCTTGACATGACAGATGATGGGAATAGTGCTTTTGCTAAGGCATTAATAGACCTGCCAGATTTAGTTATTGCCGATATCTCGATGCCGGGAAAAGATGGATTCGAGTTGTGTCGGGCAATTAAGAATGAGCCGAAGTTGGTCAATACTTCGGTTTTATTGCTTCCCGGAATGTTTGATAAGTTTGACGAGGATAAAGCGACCGAAGTTTGTGCTGATGGTTGGCTGACAAAGCCGTTTGAGTCACAGGCTTTGCTCGATAAGGTTGCCGAGTTGCTTGCTGCTAAACCGATTGGAATGGCTGGTATTGCACCCCCGTCATCAGCTCCTGAAGCTGAAATTGAATCGTCAGTCACAGAAGAACCAGCGGCACCGATAGCAGTAGATGATTTTGCATCAATTGATGATACCGTTCTCGGTCTTGATGTGATGGATGATGCTGCAACCGACGTGATTGATCCTGTCGACGAGTCGCCAGATGATATTTGGGACGCTGTTTCTTTTGCCGAAGAGGATTTGCAGGAGCAGAGTGTTGAGCCTGTTGTTGAGCCGGAACTGGTATTAGAAGATGACATCGAATCTGTAATTGAACCGGTACTGGACGATCGGGTTAAGCCCGATGCCGAGGTTGTTTCTGCTTTTACTGCCGAAGATGCTGACGCAGTCGATTTCTCAGCTTTTACCGAAGACGAGGAAGAGTTACCAGCACTTGCTCAAGAGACAAATGAGGAAACGGCATACTTTATCGAGGATAGTGAAGATGAAGAATCGTTGGTGCTGACTGCTGATTTAGATAATGATATAGCACCAGAGCCAGAGCCAGAAATCGAGCCTGAGCCCATTGAACTAACTGCTGATGATTTGGTAGACGAAGATATTCCAGTTGCGATGGATTCGTCTGATGACGTTATCATGGAATTGCAGGAAGAGGATGAACTGGTCGATCATGAACCTCTAGGAAATGTTTCGTTTGCCGCTGAAGAACAACCTGACTCACTTACTGATTTTGGTGAGGAAGAGGAAATTCTTGACCTTTCGGTAGGCGATATTGTTATTACTGAAGCTCCTGCTGCCGTTATCTCTGACTCAGAAGAAGTTGCCGCACCGTTTGTGGCACCTGAGCCAGAAATCGAGCCTGAGGCTGAAATTGCTGAATTGTTGGTTGAGGATACTGAGTCAGTTGAATTGGTAGAAGGTTCAGCGGCAAGTGAAGATGATGAAGAGTTTTTCTTTGATGAGGTTGCTGCGGCCGATGATGCCGATCCTGCAGTTGTGGCAGCGGTCGTTTCTGCTGAGCAAATTGAATCGATTGAGCAGCAGCTGGGAGAACTCTCTGAAGAGGAATTGAATGCGGTTGTCGCTAAGGTTGCCGGGCCAATAATTGAAAAATTGGCGGCGAAAATGGTAGAAAAAATTGCTTGGGAGGTTGTTCCTGACCTTGCAGAAGCAATTATTCAGGAAGAAATACGTAAAATTAAAGAGGGTGCTTAGTAACCGATTAAATTTTACCAGTCAGAACGTAATATCATGGGGCTGCAGGGAAATCTTGACTTCCTTGCAGCCCCATTTTATTGTCCCGCCCATATAAATCGATATTGAAAATTGTCAATTTTTATTTTAGATTCTTTCAGAATTATACATGTTAATCAATTAAATATATTTAAATCAAGGACTTAGCTGTAATGAAAACGGAACTGCCTAAGGGTTACGAACCTGCACAAGTAGAAAAGAAATGGTATTCCACCTGGGAACAGCGTGGCGATTTTCATGCCGATGAAAATTCTACCAAGCCGCATTATTCTATTGTTATTCCACCTCCAAATGTAACCGGTGTTCTCCACATGGGACACGCCCTCAATAATACCCTTCAGGATATCCTTTGTCGCTGGAAACGGATGTCTGGTTATGAGGTTTTATGGATGCCGGGTACTGATCATGCTGGGATTGCCACCCAGAATGTTGTGGAAAAGCAACTTGCGGCAGTAAATATGGATCGCCACGATTTGGGTCGCGAAGCTTTTGTTGAACGGGTTTGGAAATGGCGCGAGGAATCTGGTGGCCAGATCATCAATCAGCTGAAACGGCTTGGTGCTTCCTGTGATTGGGAGCGGGAACGTTTTACCATGGATGAAGGTTTATCGCAGGCGGTGCGTGAAGTCTTTGTCTCTCTTTATGAAGATGGTTTGATCTATCGTGCCAACCGTTTGATAAACTGGTGTCCCCGTTGTCATACTGCCCTTTCTGATCTTGAGGTTGAGCATGAAGATAAGCAGGGAAGCTTGTGGCATTTACGCTATCCAGTTAAGGGTTCTGATCGTTATTTGATTGTTGCAACCACGCGACCAGAAACGATGCGCGGTGATACTGCCGTTGCTGTTCATCCAGAAGATGAACGTTATCGTGACCTGATTGGCAAGAGTATTCTGCTCCCATTGATGGATCGGGAGATTCCGATTATTGCCGATGACTATGTCGATAAAGAATTCGGTAGCGGCGCAGTTAAGATTACCCCGGCACACGATTTCAACGATTTTGATATGGGTAAACGGCATGATCTGGAAGTTATCAATATCCTCGATGAATCTGGATTTATCAATGATAATGGTGGTTCCTATGTCGGTATGGATCGTAATGATGCCCGGGTAAAGATAATTGCCGATCTGGACTCTTTGGGTTTGCTGGAAAAAGTCGATTCTTATAGTAATGCCGTTGGAGAGTGTTATCGTTGCCGGACGATAATTGAACCTTATATGAGCAAGCAGTGGTATGTCGCAGTTAAATCACTTGCTGCTGAGGCGATCAAGGCGGTCGATACCGGTGAAACTAAAATCATCCCCCAGCAATGGGAAAAAACCTACTATGAGTGGATGAATAATATTCAGGACTGGTGTGTCAGTCGGCAAATCTGGTGGGGGCATCGGATTCCGGCATGGTTTTGTGATGATTGCGGTGAAATATCCGTTTCCCGGGATGAGGTTTGTGCCTGTCACAAATGCTCCAGTAAAAATATTCGGCAGGAAACAGATGTTCTCGATACCTGGTTTTCTTCTGCATTGTGGCCGTTTTCGACGATGGGCTGGCCGGAACAGACCACAACTTTGGAGAAATTTTACCCCACCAGTTGTCTGGTTACCGGCTTCGATATTCTCTTTTTCTGGGTGGCCAGAATGATGATGATGGGGCTCCGATTTAGGGATAAGGTTCCTTTTAAGGAGGTCTATATTCATGCGTTGGTACGTGATGCCAATGGTCATAAAATGTCGAAAAGTAAGGGCAATGTTATCGATCCATTGACGATTGTTGATGAGTATGGTGCCGATGCTTTTCGTTATACCCTTTGTGCATTTGCGGCAATGGGTCGGGATATTAAATTATCGACCGATCGAATTGGCGGTTACCGTAACTTTGTCAATAAACTTTGGAACGCCAGCCGTTTTGCTTTGATGAATCTGGAGGACTTTGATCCTGCTACGGTTGATTTAACCGATCTTTCCCTGTCGCCGGCAGATCAATGGATTTTGCAACGTTATGCTTTTGCTGCCGAGGAAGTTAATCTGGCACTGACAAAATATCGGTTTAACGACGCTGCCAGCATCCTCTACTCATTTACTTGGCACGAATTCTGTGATTGGTACATTGAGTTGAGTAAAGATAACCTTTACGGCGATGATCTAACTGCCCGCAAAACAACGCAAGTGGTTCTTTATAGTGTCCTGGAAGGGTTGTTGCGATTACTCCATCCAGTATTACCATTTGTGACCGAAGAGATTTGGCATGCCCTCCCCGGGGAGCGTGGGGTTGATTCTATTATGCAGGCGAGTTATCCAACGGCTGCTATGGTTGCGACTGATGCCGCGGTTGTTGCCGATATGGAACTGGTGATGGATGTTATTCGGGCGATTCGTAATGTTCGTGGCGAGTTGGATGTGCCGCCGGGTAAAAAAATTAAAGTGGTGCTTGATTGTAAATCTGTTGCCGCAGAGAAAGCAATTAGCATTGGCCAGGCATATATCCACGCTTTAGCACGGGTTGAAGACTTGTTGGTTGGGGTTGGGGTTGAACGACCCGGTCAAGCTTCGACTCAGGTTGCTGGTGAGGTTGAGGTGTTGATACCTCTGGCTGATTTAATCAATGTGGCGGAAGAAGAAGCGCGGCTCGGTAAAGAGATTGCTAAGGTACAAAAAGATGTCGATTTCTTTACCAAGAAGTTGTCGAATGAAAAATTTGTTGCTAATGCCCCGCCGCAGGTGCTGGAAAAAGATCGAAGTAAGTTGGTAGCTGCAGAAAAGAAGCGTGAAATTTTGGCTCAAAGTCTTGAGAAAATTCTTACTTTAAAATAAATTTATTTGTTGTTTTAGTTTAGATGCTCTGAATGACCGGAAAGGTGTGACTTTTCCGGTCATTTTTGTAGGTGTAGATTGTTGGGGCTGCTGGTGCGATTTGTTGATTAGAATTTGTATATATTTTCCTTTTTTTGTTTAATTTTATAACAATGTTTAGTATACAGTATACGCTTTGTAATTTTTTGATAGATCAGATAATTCATTAGTCTGATCTGTCGTTTTGATTTTATGTCGATAGTGAACAATTATGATGAAGTTCTGGCAGATACGGTCGGGACAATATTTCAAGGTTCAGTTTCAGGAGGAGAGTAAGTGCTGAACCGGCTACATTTGAGCAAATATTGGAGATTGAATTTGGGAGATAAGTCCTGATTGGCAATCGTTTCACCTTCTCGAGGGATATTTAACTATGAATCTGTTTAAAAGTACCGTAGGAAGAAAGATTCTGATGGCAGTGACCGGGTTGATGCTGGTCGGTTTTATTTCTGTCCATCTCCTAGGCAACTTGTCGGTTTTCTTTGGTGCCGATGCGATTAATGCCTATGCTAAACACCTGCACGATCTTGGCCCATTGGTTTGGTTGTTCCGTTTGGCAATGTTGGGCATTTTTGCCGTACACATTACTTTCGGGGTTCAGCTTTATCTGGAAAACCGTGCCGCTACCCCTGACAGTTATGCTGTTCAAAAAACTTTGGTTACTACCTTTTCAGCTAAAACCATGGTTTTTACCGGACTGATTGTTTTGGCGTTTTTGCTCTATCATTTGCTCCATTTTACCGTACAAATTACTAACCCTGATATCTCAGCAGTTAATATTCCTGAAGCTAATGGAATGCTTGATGTATTCACCATGGTTACCGCAAGCTTCCAGAAGGTATTTATTGCTCTGGTATACATTGTTGCTATGATCGCTCTTACCTTGCACATCTATCACGGGTTTTCCAGCTGGGTACAAACCTTTGGTTTGAGTAATGGCGCCAGCCAGGACAAAGTAATTTTAGTCGGCAGACTCTTGGCTATCGGATATGGTTTGGCTTATATTGCCATCCCATTACTTCTTCTCGCTCGTATAGTGAAATAGGGGGCTTATTGTGATATTAGACGGAAAAGCACCTACAGGACCAGTTGAACAATCATGGGATAGTTACCGCAACGATCAAAAGCTGGTAAACCCTTCGAACAAACGTAAATATAAAATTTTGGTAGTTGGCTCTGGACTCGCTGGTGGCGCTGGCGCTGCAAGCCTTGGTGAGCTTGGCTATAATGTTGATTGTTTCTGTTATCAGGACAGCCCCCGCCGTGCCCATAGTATCGGTGCTCAGGGTGGTATCAACGCTGCTAAGAACTATCCAAGTGATGGCGACAGCATCTACCGCCTTTTTTATGACACCGTCAAGGGTGGCGACTTTCGCTCCCGTGAAGCTGATGTCTGGCGTTTAGCTCAAGTCTCTAACAACATTATTGATCAGTGTGTAGCTCAGGGTGTGCCTTTTGCTCGTGACTATGCCGGTTATCTTGATAACCGTTCTTTTGGTGGCGCTCAGGTTTCCCGGACATTTTATGCCCGTGGACAAACTGGTCAGCAGCTGCTGCTCGGTGCTTACTCAGCACTTTCACGCCAGATTAAAAACAAGACGGTTACCATGCATTCTCGTACTGAGATGCTTGATCTGGTTGTTGTTGATGGTGTTGCCAAAGGAATTACTGTACGTAACCTGATGACTGGTGAGATTGAGTCTCATTGGGGTGATGCTGTTATTCTGGCAACCGGTGGTTATGTCAATGTTTTCTACCTGTCAACCAATGCCATGGGTAGTAGTGTTACTGCGATCTGGAAAGCAGCTAAAAAGGGCGCCTATATGGCTAACCCTTGCTACACTCAAATTCACCCGACCTGTATCCCGGTTCATGGTGATGCACAGTCCAAGCTGACTCTGATGTCAGAATCATTGCGGAATGATGGTCGTATCTGGGTCCCTAAAAACGCTGCAGATTGTGGAAAACACGCAAGTGAGATTCCTGAAGCAGATCGTGATTACTACTTGGAGCGCAAGTATCCTTCTTTTGGTAACCTTGCACCACGTGATATCTCTTCCCGTTCAGCTAAAGAAGCGTGTGACGCTGATCTTGGTGTTGGCGATGGCAAACGAGGTGTTTACCTTGATTTTGCCGATGCGATTGATCGGGTTGGTCAGCCGATGATTAAAGAGCGGTATGGCAACTTGTTCGATATGTACGAGAAAATCACCGATGAGAATGGTTATGAGCGCCCCATGCGTATCTATCCTGCTCCTCACTACAATATGGGTGGCCTCTGGGTTGATTACGAGTGCCAGAGCAATATTCCTGGATTGTT
>DAOWKG010000024.1 GCA_030639985.1 Desulfuromonadaceae bacterium | reverse complement strand
TTGAAAATTGTAGCCGCCGGTAATGCCGTCAATATCCATTACTTCACCGGCAAAATAGAGATTTTTACACGCCTTGCTCGCCATGGTACTAAAATTGATGCTTTCCAGACTCACTCCACCACAGGTAACAAATTCTTCCCGAAATTGAGTCCTTCCCGCTACCGCATAAACGTCATTGGTCAGGATACTTGCCAGACGGTTTAAGTCGCTTTTCCCGAGCTCTCCCCATTTTTTATTGATCGGAATTTCAGCTTTCTGTAGTAAATAACTCCATAGGCGGTCGGGTAACGAATAGGGTCTGCTGTTGGCGATGTTCTTTTTTGCATGGTCAGACATAACGCTTTTCAGTTGCGCTATGACCGCATCGTGGTTACGGACATTAGTCCAGTTGATCTGGATCTTGAAATTGTAGCCTTTTTCGCTCAACAGTCGGGCGCCAAGAGACGATAACTTCAAGATCGCCGGGCCGCTCATCCCCCAATGGGTAATCAGCAATGGTCCAGCAGCTTTAAATTTGCTTCCCTGAATACTCACCAGAGTGTTTTCCACCACAATTCCCATCAGCGGAGCAATCGGTTCATCGGGCATCTTAAAGGTGAACAGGGACGGAACTGGCACTTCGATTTTGTGGTGTAATTTTTCCAGCCAGGTCAAACCATTTTGTTTTGGCGAACCGCCGCTGGCAACGATCACCTTGTCGAAGGTCTGCGCCGAAATTTTATCGCCAACAAAACGCAACTGGAGTTTATCGCCGCAGGTGGTAATGGCTTTTACCCCACTTTTAAGTGCAATTTTTATTTTCAATTTGCGGGTCTGTTCTAAAAAACAGTCGATGATGGTTTGTGAGTTTTGCGACTGGGGAAACACGCAGTTATCATCCTGAATAACCAATGGTACGCCGTGAGATTCAAACCATTGCATCGCATCAATGTTGCTGAAAACTCGAAATGCTTTCTTTAACGCATTTCCGCCGCGGGGATATGCTGCCGCCAGTTCGGTTATGCTTGGGCAACTATTGGTAATATTGCATCTGCCGCCACCAGATACTTTAACTTTTCCCAGAACCTGTTCGGACTTTTCAAAAATGATAACCTTGGCGGTTGGATAGTTTTCTTTTGCGGTGATAGCGGCAAAAAAACCGGCGGCACCGCCTCCAATTATGGCAATTTCCATGTTGCTGCCTTGTAAAGTTGAGCAATTATTGCAGTATGATATCGGCGTTTACGGGTCATAGTGGTCAGTTGAATTGATGATCTTGGGTTCTTGCCACTTCTTTCAGCTTAGCATTTATAGTACTTTCTTGACACCATGCTAACGGATGAATAGACTTCGGCTCTATTTGAATCCGATCTATGGAGGAGTACCAATATGGACAATTGTCCCTGCGGCAGTAATGTCGAATATGCTGCTTGCTGTGAACCAATCATCACCGGGAAGAAAAATGCCGAAACGGCAGAACAATTGATGCGGGCGCGTTACTCAGCCCACGTAAAGGTTGATGTCGATTTTATTTATAACAGTACCCATCCAGATGGTCGTGAAGAGTATGACCACAAGGGGACTAAAAGTTGGGCTGAAAACTCTGAGTGGCATGGTCTTGAAATAATTGAGACGACCGCTGGTGGTTTGGATGATGCTACCGGTGAGGTCGAATTTATTGCCCGCTTTCGTGATAAGGGCAGTGTCCATAGTCATCATGAGCGTGGCCAATTTAAGCGTGAAAACAAGCAATGGCTATTTACTGAGGGGAATATGGTGAAATCGGCGCCACTCAGTGTTACCAAAGTAGGTCGCAATGAAACTTGCCCTTGTGGCAGCGGCAAGAAATATAAGAAATGTTGCGGTCAGTAAATAGTTTTAGCAAGAAATATTATCAAGATTGAAGTTCAGGATAAATTAGTATGGAAACACGAGTACAACCAGCTGGTGAATTTAAGAAACCTGATGTTGTTATTTTGTCTTTGGCCCACCTTGCCCACGACACTTTTTCGGCATTTTTAGCGCCGCTATTGCCATTATTGATCGACAAGCTGGGCATGTCGCTCTCTATGACCGCTTTTCTCGATATTATCAGACGGATTCCGGCACTATTTAATCCTCTGCTGGGATTGCTGGCTGAAAAAACCGGGATTAAATATTTTGTTATTCTTACTCCGGCAATAACCGCCATCAGTATGGGATTGATAGGCTTAGCCAATTCCTTTGCGGTATTGTTTATCCTGTTGTTTGTCTCTGGAATTTCGGCAGCTTTGTTCCATGTCCCTTCACCGGTTTTAGTAAAGGAAGCTTCCGGGAATAAAGTTGGTACCGGGATGAGCTTTTTTATGGTGGGCGGTGAGCTGGCAAGAACGGTTGGCCCCTTGCTGGTCATTTCTGCCGTATCAATGTGGAGTTTAGAGGAAATTTATCGGTTGATCCCGCTGGGGGTAATTGCATCGCTGGTATTGTATGTAAAACTGAAGGATATTGATGGTCACCGGAAGCTACAAAAACCCAAGGAAAAGGGCGATACCCGCAAGTTGCTGCGTCGTTATCGTGGTTTTTTTGTTGTTATTGCCGGCTTTATCTGTTTTCAGGCGGCAATGAAAAGTGCCCTTACCCTGTATTTGCCGGTATATTTAACCGGGCAAGGTGAATCGCTGTGGTATGCAGGGATTTCACTGTCGGTGCTCCAATTCTTTGGTGTTGTCGGTACTTTTTGTGCGGGGAGTATCTCCGATAAAATCGGGCGTAAAAACACCCTGGTTATTTCAAGTATCGGTGCGGTTATAACCATGGCATTGTTTGTTTTTACCCACAATATTATTTTGTTGAGTGTCCTCGGGTTGTTTTTATTTGCTTCCGGTCCGGTATTGATGGCCAGTATTCAAGATACCGATTCGAACATGCCGACTTTTATGAATAGTATGTACATGTTTATAAATTTCGGGGTCGGTTCAGTGGTGGTATTTGCTTTGGGATTTTTGGGCGATTGGATTGGATTGGAACAGACCTACCAACTTTGTGTTGTATTTGCCCTTGGTACGATTCCGATGGCGCTGCTGCTGAATCGGTTTAGCACCAAAAGTGGTTGATTGCGTAGGGGCAGAATCCATTTTTGCCCGGTTTGTGGTGGGTTGCCGTGGTTTGGTCGGCATAATCTGGGTAAGGGCGGATATGGAATCCGCCCCTCGGTGTTTTTTTGTTTCTGTAGATTGACAATCTAAAACCGTCGGTTTTCGGACCGACAGCCGACCTCATTTTCTTTGATCGCAAAGAAAACACAGGCAAAAGAAACTCTTTTTATTTCGGTCTCGTATAGTGCTGCGATAATTTGTTATCAGGTTAGATAATAGTTTTTTCTCTGTTGCAACTCTTCTGAGCTGGTACAGTCGTTAGGAAAGAGTTAGCATGTTTTGCTTGATCAGCGTTTCGTCGCCTAACGATACGTAAACGTCTCTAATGGCGAAAAAAATCAAATGCTTGCTACTTTGTTCCCTTTTCCATTAGGGGGCAGTTGCTTTTGATATTTTGGCTGTAGGTAAAAGGCGACATTACAGTTTTAACCCGTAATCTCTACTTTATCGGCACCAACAAAATCTGAA
>DAOWKG010000119.1 GCA_030639985.1 Desulfuromonadaceae bacterium | reverse complement strand
CCACTGCATTTACAGAGGGGCTTTTAATTTTCTGGCGTCCCCAGGGGGATTCGAACCCCCGTCGCCGCCGTGAAAGGGCGGTGTCCTGGGCCAGGCTAGACGATAGGGACGGATTGAACTTCACGTTTACTTGCAGACAGTTAATACCTTAAATGGGCAAAACTTGGCAAGCAAAAAGTCCCATAACCACATGTTGATTTGCCCTTATGGCACATAATGGAATAATTCTCAATTTGGGCTGCAAAAAAACAGACAGAATTGTTAAATTTTTTAAATCTTTAACTTGAGGCGTTAAGTATATTCATATAAGATGCAACGGTTAATACTAAACAAATGACATCTCGATATTCGTAAAGGAATTTCAACTATGTCACGAATCCTGCTTGTCGAAGACAGTCAAATATTCGGTGCAATTGTAAAAAAGACCCTGGAGAAACAATTGCAACGTAACATAATCTGGGCAAAGACTTTTGCCACGGCAAAACAGATTATTGACGACCAAAAAGAACCGTTTGAAATTGCCCTCCTTGATCTCAACCTGCCAGATGCGGAAACGGGTGAAGTAGTTGATTATGCCATTGCCAAAGGTATCCCGGCCATTGTCTTTACTTCCAGATTTGACATCGAATTGCATAAACAAATCTGGGGCAAAGGGGTCGTTGATTATGTTATGAAAGATGGGCCCGACAGCCTGAACTATATCGCCAAGCAGGTCATAAGATTGGAACGCAACCCTAGATATAAAATCCTAGTAGTTGACGACTCCAGCGTAATAAGAAGGCTGATTTCCAAGTTACTACAAATCCACCATTTTCAAGTTATTACTGCAGAAAATGGCATACAAGCTCTCTCCATGTTGGAACAGCACCCTGACATAAAGTTAGTTTTGACCGACTACAATATGCCCGAAATGGATGGTTTTGAGCTAACCCGTAAACTGCGCCGCAAACACAGCCAGACCAATCTGGTAATCATCGGCCTTTCAACTCAAGGAGATCAATATACTGCTGCCAAATTCATTAAGCACGGTGCCAATGATTTCATTTCAAAGCCATTCCATGCCGAAGAATTCTATTGCCGCATCAATCTGAATGTTGACACGCTGGAAAACATTCGTCTTATCCGCGAAAGCTCATATCGAGACTACCTGACCGGATTGCATAATCGGCGTTATTTCTTTGAACATGCACCAGCGCTCCACCAGCAAGAGAAAGCCTTGTGCGTTGCCATGCTCGACATCGATTTCTTCAAAAAGGTAAACGATCAATACGGTCACGATGTCGGAGATATCACCTTGAAGTATATCTCAGCAGCGCTACAGAACGCTTTGCCGGAAGCAAAACTGATTGCCCGCTTTGGCGGCGAAGAATTTTGTGTCGTACTTCAAGGGGTAGAACCAGCCGAAGCCCAACAATGTTTCGAGCTAGCCCGGAAAGATATTGAAAACACCGCCATCCCCCTAGCTGATGGCTCATTCAATGTCACCATCAGTATCGGTCTGTGTACCAATAAAGGTTCCAGCATTGAAGGGATGATAAATCTTGCCGATGAGCAATTGTATCGAGCGAAAGAACAAGGACGCAACTGCGTCTGCACCACCCTGGAGACAAATCAGGTAATTTAGATGCAATTTATTGTAATGTTCGCAAGCTACTGAAAACCGTAAACCAACGCCTTAATGCCAAGGATCACAATGGCCCCAAAAGATATAACCATAAAACAATTAATCACCAGAATGGAGAACGAAGAAAACTTTCCGGCAATTTCACAACATATCGCCGAACTCAATTCCAAAGCTGCACCAACCAGCGAATCATCGGCCAATGAATTGGCAGCACTTATCCTGCGCGACTACTCTTTGACCAGTCGTTTGTTGAAAGTAGCAAACTCAGCAATGTACGGTCAGTTCTCCGGCACCATTTCCACCGTCTCCAGGGCAGTTGTAGTCCTCGGTTTTGAACAAGTTCAGCTGACTGCTGCCAGTCTGATATTTTTTGAGCACCTGCAAGATAAATCCAAATCTCATTATGTCAAAGAAGCGGTTCTTTCCGCGTTTTTAAGTGGGATTCTTGCGCGTGATCTAGCAAAAAGTATCGATATCGAGGGCTGGGAAATTTTCTACATTGGCGCCATGTTCCACAATTTTGGGCGGTTACTGACAATAAACTATTTTCCCGAAGAGTTTTCTAACTATAAACAATTGCTTGACACTGGGCTTGACAAAAAAGATGCCGCCCGCCAAGCACTAGGGGTAACTTTTTCTGAACTGGGTATTAGCGTTGCAAAATCCTGGAGCCTGCCAGATCAAATTGTGGTCAGCATGAAACTCCCCAAAGAAGGGGAGCTGAAAGAGAACGGCAAAAAGACCAACCATCAACAACTTTTACCTCGATTTGCCAATGAACTCTGCGACATAACCATGAACTTCCCGCCCCAAGAAAAGCGCAAGCAGCTGATAAAAGTTTTGGCAAAATATGGAAAAATCTATCCCGTTCGTCTCAATGACGTTGTCAGTATGATGGATGTAGCGATTAAAGAGATGCAGAAATTTACCGAGGTATTACGTCTTAACAGCACCGATATACAACATCTCGATCAACGCAGTTTTAATGCTACCGAAGAGACTGAACCCAAAAATGGTCCGACAATTACCAAGCAGCAAGCGACAGTGGCTTTGAATAAATTCGAAATTGCCAATCCTGATCAAGGACCGCAGCGGTTAACAACTGCAGAAAAGCGCAAACAACATCTGCGGAATGGGATTCAGGAAATTACCAATGTCATGCTGGATGATTTTAGCCTGGATGACATTCTCAGCATGATTATGGAGACCATTTATCGGGGCATCGGTTTCAATCGAGTGGTTATTTTCTTTAAAGATCCTAAGTCTGGGATGATGCAGGCCCGTTACGGTTTGGGTGCAAACGCAGATGCGATTGTTAAAGAAACCAGCTTTCTGGTAGCAGAAACGGCCAAAGATTTATTCAATATGGCATTGAACGAAAATAAAGATTTATACATAGGCAATATTTCTGACGTGGAAGTCCGTGATTATAAACCCAGCTGGTTTGACGGTTCAATTTTCTCATCTAGCCTCGCCATCTACCCGATTGTTATCAATAAAACCGGGATTGGTCTAATTTACGGTGGCCATAACGAGGCGGGAGAACATCTCGACAGCGAGCAACTCAATGCCATGAAAACCTTGCGCAACCAAGCTGCGCTCGCAATCAAACAGACGCTGGCCGGAGGTTAACAATTTATTCAGCATGAAACGGGATCGGCGTGATCTGCCAGTCGCTATTCAACAATAAATAGCCCCTGCGGTTAAACATGAACAAGTTTCACCCTAAAACTTCTTCTCGTAGGCATGACAATAGGGTTGCTGATTTTTTCGGTCGTAATAGTCCTGATGATAATCTTCTGCCGGCCAAAAAGTCTGAGTCGAAATAACCTTGGTGGCGATGTCATAGCCTTTGGTTTCAAGGATATTAATTAACTTGTGAGCAATTTTTTCCTCAGCATCATTCAGATAAAAAACTGCCGACAGATACTGGCTACCGATATCGGGGCCCTGCCCATTTGCCTGAGTCGGGTCATGAATTTCAAAGAAAAATTTAGCCAGTTCTTCATAGCTTACCTTAGCAGCATCATAAGCAACTTCGACGACCTCAAGGTGGCCAGTTTTGCCCGTGCATACTTCATGGTATGACGGATCATCCATAGAGCCACCCATATATCCAGATGTGGCAGAGACAACCCCAACTTTTTGTTCAAAATAATATTCCACCCCCCAGAAACAACCACCAGCAAAATAGGCTTTTTTCATCTTGGTTACATCCTTTCCAGGAACAAATACCAATGAAATTGAATTGACACAGTGACGGACATTTTTCTCTGTCAGCCGTTCTCCAACAAAGACATGTCCCAGGTGGGCACCACAATTTGCACACACCATTTCGGTTCTAAAACCATCGGCATCGATTTGTTTTTTAATCGCGCCAGCAATCTCGTCATCAAAACTTGGCCACCCACAGGTAGTCTGAAACTTATCAGCGGAACTATAGAGTCGGGCATTACACCGCTTACAATGGTACGAACCGGTTTCATAAAAATCATTATATTTACCGCTAAACGGTGGTTCGGTACCTTTATGGACAATAACGTTTTCTTCTTCGGTGGAGAGGGCATTGTAGTTTTCAGTTTCCATAGTAAATCCTGCTAAGAATAGGATGAGACCGACTGTTAGTAGCACTGCGGCTACAATTTTATAATTGTAAAGCATTGGCTACCCCTTTTTATGAAAGCATACCGACTAAGCGTGCCAATGGAACAACAAACTTATCAGACTGGATTATACTACAGCAATAGGGTAAAAAACAGTTGGGTTGTAAATCGAAGCTCAAACCGAGGGGCTGGCACGCAAACCACTGCAAAACCTAACCTCGGAGTTTACTTCCACTTTTTACGAAAAGCGGGAGCAACCAGAAGCAGTGCCTGGTTGATTTCAAGTAATCCATTCGATGTCACCGGAGCGATTCACTTCCTTTCTTT
>DAOWKG010000230.1 GCA_030639985.1 Desulfuromonadaceae bacterium | reverse complement strand
TTGATTATGATCGATATTGATCATTTTAAACGAATTAATGATACTCTAGGACATCTGATTGGCGATGTAGTTCTTAAAAAACTTGCCAATTTGATTGTTGCAACGGTACGTGAAACCGATAGCGTCTGTCGTTATGGGGGTGAGGAGCTTGTGGTTATTCTCCCTCATACCAAAATTGATGATGCCGTTGTCGCTGCCGAAAGTTTACGGTTAGAAGTAGAAAATTTAAAAATTATTCTGGAAGATGGCGAAAGAAAAGGTGAGGTTGTCCAGGTGACAGCAAGTTTTGGGGTTTCTGCTATTGTTGCTGAAGTTGAATCGGTACACTGTCTGTTAGGACAGGCCGATAAAGCGCTCTACTTCGCTAAAAAAGAGGGGAGAAACAAAACTGCATCATGTGCTGGGTTTAGTAATCCGAAGTTGTGTTAGCGATACGTTTTAAATTTGTAAAAAGCATGGTTCAGGTTGTCGTTGTGCGTTCATTTTGAAGAAAAACGGCTAGTTTTTCTTCAACCAGTTTCAGGTGCTTTTGCATCCAATCCCGTGCTCGTTCTGGATCACGGGCCTCAATTGCCTCTAAAATCTCTCGATGATGGTTAAGTAATAACTCGATGTGCCCCTCTTTGCTGTAGAATTCTCCCAGAGCGATCATAATGGTAGCTTGAAAAAGTTCCTGAATGGTATGGAGGATATGAACCTGCAGAGTGTTATGTGACGCCTTGGATATGGTGAGGTGAAACTGTAAATCTACTTCCGGATTCCATTGCCCCTTTTTTGCGTGCTTTTCCATCGTCGCGTAGAGTTCTTTTAGCTGCACAATTTCATGGTCTTCAGCACGTTTAGCTGCCAGATAGGCAGACCATATTTCGAGTCCCGACCTTACTTCCGTCAAAGCGTGTAGCATCCTTGGATCACGGCTTTCGATCATGTTTGCGAGGGGATCAGCCATGGTTACGTCAGGCAGAGAGCGGACGTAGGTTCCACCTCCTTGGCGGGATTCGAGAAATCCAAGTGCTTCAAGAACCATGATTGCCTCCCGAACCGATGGTCTGCTTACACCGAGAACGGTTGCCAGTTCACGTTCTGATGGAATCCTCTGCCCCGGGCCAAGATCGCCAAGTGAAATCAGTTTTTTGATCTGCTCGACAATTTCTTCAGATAGTTTTTTCGGTCGAATTGGTTTGAATACTGTGGTCATAATGGTCTCCGGTTCTTTTGGTAAGACCTTTTATCACGATGATGGGTTTAGCGCAATGTAAGTTGTTGTTGTGGTGGGTGGATAGGTGGAGACGTTATTCTTTGGGCTTGTGACTCCGCTGAAACCGTTTGAACCAACCTTGAAATTCTTTTTCTTCGTTTTCCATTTCAAAGGCATTTATTAGTCCCCGTGCAATTGAAACCGCAACGGCACGATTGCGTAAATTGAAAGAATCTCCATATTTTATACTTTGGAATTGTTCCTGATCAATTCCCAATTTAATGTAGAGGGAGTTAAGGCGGCTTTGTACCCCTCGGCGTGACAAGTAGCGCCGCTGGGCAATCAGGTTGTCGGTCAGACCCAGAGATATATCGAGTAAGGCTTCGTATTCAATATCGGACAGTGCGGTTAAGCTATGTCCGGTTCGACCTTGTACTTTACGCACTTCCGGAGCAATCCAGCACTGTTCATCCAATAATACGGTTCTGATAGCGGCAATGATTCGATCTTTCGGGCTCGATTTTAAAATATAACCGTAAACGGTTTCTGGGGGTACAATTTTCACCAGTGCTCGAACGTACATTTCATCTTTGAATTGACTCCAGAAAACAATTCTGGCTTGTGGTTGTTGCTCCCATAGCTTTTGCGCAAAATCGATGCCATTAATTCCCGGCATCTGGATATCGCTGATAACTAATGGGTTAGTTCGGGATAGCCCGATTTCCAATGCGGCGTTGCCATTTGGAGCCCAGGTTATGTCAATGGATTCATCCCATTGGTTGAGTGATTGTTTGAGAAACTCAAAATCCTTCGGGTTATCTTCTGCGATTAGAATGTCAAGTTTTTTCATGATCGTATCCTAGTTCATGGAGGGTAGGATGAGTTCAAACCTGGTGCCGCTTGAAAATCGTGAATGGCGCCAATCTACTTCTGCTGCAATGGCGGTGGCACGTTCACGAATATTGTTTATGCCATGCCCCCTGTGATTGCTGGCAGTATCTGGAATTCCGATACCATTGTCCTCAACGACTAGAATCAGGTTGTTTTCACGGAGCTCAAGACTTACTTCATAGCGGTTGGCTGCTGCATGTTTAATAACATTCTGGATTGCTTCAATCGCGATTCGATATAGCGCTAACTGCTTTGGGCGGCCAAGGTTTAGCTCGGCCACTTTGGGGTCAATGTAGAGGTGGTATTCTGGGAGCCCATCGTTATCACAATGTTGTTCCAGGTGTGCCTCGATTGCAGCCCCGAGCCCGAGAATATCAAGGGTCTGGGGATGCAGGTTGTTCATAATATCGCGCAGATTGGCGATTGCCAGTTCCAGACTTTGCCCCAGCTCGTTGGTACGAGCAATGGTTTTTGCCTCGGTTTGGTGTGCCGCCAAATTTTGTAACTCGCGTAAAATGGTGGAAAGATCGGATAACGATTGATCATGTAGATCCATCGCAATCCGGCGCCGTTCTTCTTCTGCCCCTTCAAGCAGTTTTTCGGTTCCAACCACTCGAATCAGTCGTCTGGTCATTCGCTTGATTGATACTGCCAGGGTATCAAGTTCATCGCTGATATGATCTGGGGCTGGTGGTAATTCTAGTTCTCCAGCGGCAATTTTAGCGGCATTTCGGGAGAGCAGTTGTATCCTGGTGAGGATGCGACGACTGAAATAGCTTGAAATGAGCAGCCCGAGCACAATTGCCAGAATCAAAACGGACATAGAAACCAGTGCCGTTCGTTCTACTAGTTGATTGATGTCCCGTCCCTGAATCAGTCGTAATTGATTGCGATGGCTTTGGGTAATGGTTGAAAGTGCTGACAACTCAGTTCTGAACTGGGCAAATGATTTGGCAGTTTTATCCGTCGCTGGGCTATTAGCCGGGTTGAGCCTTTTAGCCAACTGCTGGATCCGGGAAATTTGCCCCGAGTTTCTAAGCGATCCAAATGGTTGTAGCCGTTCAATGGCATCGAGTAGGTGTTCATACAGGTCGGCAGCCAGCGCCATATCTTCAGGTGCTGCTATGCCGGTATGTTGGCTGGCACGGAGAAGAACATGCAGCCGTCTGGCAACCATATCAGCTTCGGCTAGAGCAATAAATGTTGTCCCTATCGCTTTTGCTTCATTGCGTTTGGATGTCAGATCTCTGTAGGTGTATTGCGTGAATCCAAGCAATACAATAAGGAGTATCAGCATTGTTGCCGGAGCTAGCAGGACTTGTTGTTTGACTGTTATTCGCATAGACATCAATCTAGCACGGCGCTTCTGGTTATGCACTGTGCAGATACGCAGGTGCAG
>DAOWKG010000254.1 GCA_030639985.1 Desulfuromonadaceae bacterium | reverse complement strand
ATTGCCATACCAACAACACTCAGCCTCATAGCTGCAATTAAAAATCCTGACATTACTAACTTTTTCATTATTTCCTCCTCTTTCATTAGTGAAACTTCGATGCGAAACCGTATGCAGCAGCACCATTTGTGCAACCCAACAATTCCAACAAATTTTGTTTTCCCTATGTTGCTATACGACTAATTTTATCAACAATAAAATATCGATACGTCATCATTTACTAGCATTTTGATAAAGCTTATCAATTGTAAAAGCAATTGCAATGGTTCTGGACGTTTTTTACAATTGAATATTACCAAATTTGTCTTTTTTGAAATATGACCTGGATTACAGGCCCAATTTTAAATCTGATAAGATTAACCAGAAGAGGATAAAAGGTTCAGATATTCACCTAATTGTTATCGAAAGGGCAGATCGATATCATGCCACGGCAATAGAGGGCGGGGCTCATTTGTGGTGTTGCATGATTTATATCGACCTGGATATGGTTCGCGCCGGGGTGGTCGAGCACCTTACAGTGGTTACCATGAAATTCAAGGGATTAACCGGCTATGGAGCTATTTTTGCTGCCGAAAATTGACCCATAGGGAATAAATAAGGCATATTTTGAGTGGAAAGGGGATAAAATATAAGGTGTTGTCATGGTCCGACCCCCAAATGACGTACCCCCAAATCACGATTCCCTTTACTTGGCGGTTGAGAGAAAAAACCATTATCACAGATCACTCCTTTAATTGAACAAGGTGTCGCAATTAGTTTGAGATCTGGTTCAGCAGAGCTGTCAATTGTTCGGCAGGAATTGGCCGAGCTAGGAGATAACCCTGTCCGTAACGGCAGTTCAGGGCATGGAAAAATTCCAGCTGTCCTTCGGTTTCTATCCCTTCGGCAAGCACATCAATGTTCAGCGCTAAAGCCATGGAAACTACGGCTCGAGTAATAGCGGCATCATCTTCATCATGCAGGACATCGCGTACAAATGACCGGTCAATTTTTAGCTTACTAAGGGGAAAGCGTTTGAGATAGCTCAGCGAGGAATAGCCGGTGCCAAAATCATCCATGGCTATTTCTACTCCCATGGCACTGATGCGATCCATGACCGAAATTGCCTTTTCAATATCGGTCATAATCATCGTTTCGGTAATCTCCAACTCCAGGCACGATGGTGGTAGCCCGGAGTCTTTCAGTGCTTTTTCAACATCTATAATCAGATCTGAGGCAAAGAACTGTCTGGCAGAGACATTCACTGCTATTTTTATGGGCGGTTGGTTGGGACGTTGCCACAGCATTGCTTGATGGCAGGCTTGCTGCAGCACCCAGCGGCCAATCGGAACAATCAGTCCATTGTCCTCGGCTATCGGGATAAACTCAACGGGGGAGATATCTTTGCCGTCCACTTGCCAGCGCAAAAGAGCTTCACAGCTACAAATCTTACGAGTCCGCAACTCAAACTGGGGTTGATAGTGAATGGTAAACTCATTTCGAGCCAGAGCGGTGTGCAGTTTGTTTTCCAGATTGAAGCGTGCATGTATTTTGGAGGTCATCTCGGGGAAATAACGCTGTGCAGTGTCACGACCGCTGTTCTTGGCGTGATACATGGCGACATCGGCATACTTGATCAGTTCATCGGGGATTGCACCATGCTGTGGAAAACTGGCTAGGCCGATACTCGGGGTAATCACAACTTGGCGCTGCTGTAATTCAATCGGCATTTTTACGGCTCGCGTCACTTTGGTAATGACGTATTCAATGGCTTCCATCTTAACACTATCCAATAGAATGACAAATTCATCACCGCCAAAACGGGCAACAGTATCGTCTTCACGAACCGCTTCTTTTAGTCTGCTTGCGACTGCTTTTAGCAGCAGATCGCCAATATCATGTCCCATGGTGTCGTTGATATTTTTGAAACGATCCAAGTCAATAAACATCACTGCCAGTTCAGTATTATTGCGCCGTGCTCGGGTCAGCCCTTTGTGGAGTCGATCATAGAGCAGGGTTCGGTTTGGTAACCCGGTGAGGGCATCATGGGTCGCCAGAAAGTGTAAATTTTCTTTTTGACTCTGTAACAGGGTGGCCTGTTGTTCAATTCGTTCAAGCATGGCATTAAACCCAAGACAGAGTTGCCCGACTTCATCAGTTGTTGAGCTCTGTACCCGTAATGAAAAGTCATTACTCTCTGACACGGTACCCATAGTGGTAGTAAGGTTATGGATGGGGAGAGTGATATGGCGTTGCAAGCGACTGGAAAGGAAAGTGGAGATCATCAAAGCCAGACTAAATAGTACCCCCAGAAACAAGATGAAGCGGCGTTGGGTGGCTCGCACGTCAGAAAAGTCGGCGACTATCAAAAACGTACCAATGGTTTCATGATCCAGTGTGATGGGTGTTTTTAGATGAAACAGGTCACGTTTTATTTGTGCTGCAGATTCAACCGGATCAGCATTGGGGAGGAAGGAGGATAACAACGATTGCGGTACACCAGAAGCCAAGTAACGGGCAAAGATGTCGCCATGCCGATTCAAAACCGATGCTGCACGAATTGTTGGCTTTGCGGCCAGAGAGGCCAGTAAGTCGTTGGCGCCATCTTTGTCATCAAAGGCAAGGGCCGCTGTGCTCGTATCACTATAGATCTGGCTCAGGGTTGCCAGTTCTATGGTGGCCTGTTGTCTGACTACCTGGTGCTGATGGACAAAATAGGCTACGGAAACCAGCATCAGGGTGAGGGCAGCAATGGACACCATGATGCCGTTAAGTTTGTAACCCAAAGGCAGGTTCAGAATGAAACGCTTCAACATCAGTTATTCCCCCACAATTTCCAGTGCCAAGTCATAAACCTTGTAACTCAACTCCAGCCCCTGCTGCTGAATGGCCTGCCGATTGAGGATAAAACGGATCTTCCCTTGTTGCTGGCGCAGCTCAATGCAGCCACCACGGCGGGCAAAACCTTTTGCGTCACTAATAGTTAAAATCGGTTTTCCCGCCACTGCGGCTATCACCGGACTGAACAATTCAGGGTCTTGAAACGCCACAAAAAGAATATGTGATGGCGGGTGTAGTGCAGCATCGTGCCAGTCCGAGTCTGCTATCGCTTTGGTCAGGACAATCGACCGACCGGATACCTGTTTTTGCGTCAGTGGTAAAAGGGCATCGCCAAATGGATTAGTCCCGGCCACACTCAACAACAGTGGCTTATCGGCTGTATCTGCAGCAGGCCAACGGGTAAATTTAATAAAGTTATAGATAAAGGCCGCTTTTAATGAATATTCACGATTTTCAAGGCGTTCTACTGCCATTCCTTGATTGGCAGTAATGGCCAACAAACCAAAATAAAGGAGGAGGATAGCGAAATATTTTAGACCAGGCTGTTTCAAAAAAAACTCCCGTACCGGTGCTCCGGAAAGTCAAAAATTCAGGTGTCAGAACCGATAATTTACCCGCAGGAGAACACCCCTTTCACTGCGGGAAGATGGTACGCTGGATAATTCGGAATAGAGTTCTTTTTTATCGTCGTGGAGCAGGTTCTGACCGATCAGTTCCACCAGCCAGATGGGGTCTGGATGCCAGCCGAGACGTACTTGCAGATCCCAGCGTGGGGAAATATCCTGAGCTATCACGCCATCATTGTATGTCAGCCAGCAATCGGCTTCTAACTGACGGGTGATATCCACACGAGATTGCAGCGATATCTGATGTTGGGTATATAGCTCCGGCATGGTTACCTCTGTTGCCTCACTATGGCGCAGTTGGATATCCAGATAACTGTAGGCCAGCAACAGACGCCAAGAGGGTAGAACGCGCCAGTCTACGGCGACTTCAGCACCATAACTGTGACCGTCGAAGTTATTGTTGGCAACGAAGTTTGCTAGATAGACGGGCTGCCCGTCAATAAACACCACTGACGGAGGCTGCATTGTCCCCCCCTGTAGATTGTCGTAGTCGTGGAGAAACAGGGTAAGATCAAACGAAAGGGTGTTGTTAATTGCAAAACGGGAACCAAGTTCCCACGCCAGCAGATCCTCGGCATCGATGTCATGATCCCCTTGTAGCGTTGTCACTTGAGGAAGCGGTATGGTGGCTGTTGGTGGTCTGATCCCAGTTAAAAGGGCACCGTTTGTCTCTACATGTGACGGGGTGCGTACCGCTCGCGATACGGCTCCCCACAGTGATAACTGCGGGGTAGCCTGCCATAATAGCCGTAAGTTGGGTTGCCATTCCCAGCCAGTGACTTCGTTATGCTCGCATTTTCCTCCCAGTGTCAGGGTTAAGTCACTTGCTAGTGAATAGTCATCCTGAGCGAAAAAACTGAGCAGGTGGGAACGGCTGTGTTTTGGTGTGATATCGATTTGTCCCTGGCGCGAGCTATAATAATCGAGGCTGTAATCGAAATTTGCACCCCAGGTCAAGCGATGCATGCCCAGCAACAGTATGCTGTGTTGAATGTCAAGATTAAACTGTTGTATCTGCTGGTCGTAGAGCCACTCATGGCGCGAGGTATAATCGTAGTAGAATTGAACATCGAGGGTCGAATTTTCACTGAAATAGTGGCTGTAGCGACTGCGTAGGTGGCCGCCCTGCAGTTCGGCTTTATCAATCAGCAGCGTATTGTATGGTGGAATAACGTTCATCTGGTTATAGGTAGATGATTGTTGCTTTTGATAGTAGCTAGCGGTGGTTTGTAGAGCAAATTTTTTGCCCAGCAGGTCCCAGCGTAGCCCTAAACGTCCATGCTGCGTATCGTGAGCTGACCCCGCACCCTGCAGCGGCCCATGGTCTCTTATCAACCCTTGCGCCGATAACCGTACGGCACTGTCTTCACCCTGTTTAATTGTATGTATCAAGCTTATTCCGGCACGTTCTTCAGTTCCCAACCACACGTCAGCTTGGCTGGTGGAATTGTTCAGCGCTGAGGATGTGATAATGTTGATGACACCATTTACGGCATTGGCACCCCATAGGGCAGCCCCTGGACCGCGAACCACCTCTATGCGTTCAATTTCTTCCAGGGAAACATCCAGAGCATCCCAATAAGTTCCAGAAAAGGTTGGGGTGTAGATACTGCGCCCATCGATCATTACCAGTAATTTGTTGGCTGTTTGACCGTTGAAACCCCGAACTGTGACTGCCCAGCGATTAGCGTCCAGTTGTGCAACATGTACTCCCGGTACCATGCGTAGTACCTCTGGTACGGTACGGGCACCACTTCGATGGATGTCTGCGCGGTTAATAACCGATACCGCAGCGGCGGTTTCCATTAATCGGGTTGGTGTTTTGCTTGCCGAAATAACCTGTATTTCGAGTAAATCTTCAAAGCCCAGATCGAGAAAATCGTCAGCGTGGGCGGGGAATGCGAAAACAGTAAGTAGCCATGCCATACATATAAAATTCACTAATAGCTGCACTGAGCATCTATTGATGAAGCTGCTTATTGCCATAATCACACCCTCTGTATTTGTTTATTAAAAATGGACAAACTGATACTTGGCTATCTGTAAAGTGTAGATTATGGAACTGCAAAGTCAAATGTGGGGCGGGCTATCACGCTATATTTGTTTGCTGCGTCTATCGTATATGGTGTTTTGGTCAATGGCAGTTGATGTGATGGTGCCGCAATAGCGGGGTTAGACCAAGGTAACATGCTGAAATAACTTCAATTTAATGCTAAAATAGACCTCAAATCATGCTATAGACTTATTTTCTGGGTCAAATCAGGCTTATAGGTTGGATATTTTGTTGCCAGGAGGGGAGACAATGCCAAGTGCCAACCAGTTCTTTGTGCCGAATCACGTCTGGCACATCACCCACAGATGCCACAAACGAGACTTTCTGCTGAAGTTCGAACGAGATCGGCAGCGGTGGGTGCATTGGTCCAACGCCCAAATGCCATTGGGGATAACTCCTTTTATGTTCACGGCTTCATATCCGGCTTAATAATCTCCAGAACCTCTTTTGCGTCAAGAATTTCTTTTTCCAGCAAGGCTCGAGCCAATCGCTCCAACGCAGCACGGTTTTCCATGAGCAACTTATGGGCCGTTTGTTCCAAACCACACACCAGACTCCGCACTTCATCGTCGATCAGCCGTGCTGTATGCTCACTGAAATCGCGTTGCTGTGCCATCTCGCGCCCCAGAAAAATATGTTCTTCGCCACGCCGAAATGCCACGGGACCCAGTTTTTCGCTCATTCCCCACTGACCAACCATGTGGCGGGCCAGCCTTGTTGCCTGCTTTATATCATTCTCTGCGCCACTGCTGAACTCGTTGAAAATAATCTTCTCTGAGACTCGCCCACCCAGCATAACGGCAATCCGATCCAGCAGATAACTTTGCGGCAGATTTGCACGCTCCTCCTCCGGCAACTGTTCCGTTGCGCCAAGTGCCTGCCCGCGGGGAATGATCGTTACTTTCGATACCGGATCGGCATGATCAAGCAGACAGGCCATTAAAGCGTGCCCCGCTTCATGAAAGGCAACCCGCTCTTTCTCTTCATCATTGAGAATATTTTCCCGCTCCGCACCAAGGACAATCTTGTCCCGCGCTTTATCCAGGGTAAAGGCAGTCACCTTGTCTTTCTTTTCTCGACCCGTCAGCAGCGCAGCTTCATTTATCAAATTTTCGAGATCAGCGCCGGAAAAACCGGCAGTACGGGCGGCCAAACTATCAAAATCGACATCGTCGGCAAGCGGAACATTCCGGGAATGCACCTCCAGTACCTTGCGACGCGCATCTTTCAACGGCAGTTCCAGGGTAATCTTCCGATCAAAACGCCCCGGCCGCAATAGCGCCGGGTCCAAAACATCGGGGCGGTTAGTAGCAGCCAGAACCACAACGGTGTGTTCCGGTGAAAAACCGTCCATTTCTGACAAGATCTGGTTGAGAGTCTGTTCCCGCTCGTCATGGCCACCTCCAACACCGCTGCCTCGGGTGCGCCCGACGGAATCAATTTCATCGATAAAGATAATGGCGGGCGCTTCCTTTTTTGCCGCCTCGAACATATCCCGGACCCGTGATGCTCCCACCCCGACAAACATTTCAATAAACTCAGATCCGCTGATGCTGTAGAACGGTACTTCCGCCTCGCCCGCCACAGCCTTGGCCAACAAGGTCTTTCCCGTACCCGGTGCCCCCATCAACAGGATTCCTTTAGGAATTCTAGCGCCGACCCGAAGATAATCTTCCGGCTTTTTCAGGAAATCGATAATTTCGTGAAGGTCGCGCTTGGCGTTTTCCAATCCGGCAACATCATCAAAGCCCAGATTTATACTTCCCTTGCGAAAACGGCGGGCCTTGGATTTACCGTAATTGAAGACGCCGAAGTCCCCACCCCCCAACTTTTTGCGCATTGTACGACTGCTGTAGTAGAAAAATCCGAAGATCAGCAAAAAAGGTAAAAATGAAACCAGCATCGTTTGCCACGAGCTGACCTGAATTGCCTCGGCGCTGATATCGACCCGGTGGGTCTCCAGCAAAAGGATAAGATCGGGATCGTCGGCAGCAGGCAAGGTGGTGAGGAAGACATTTGCCGGTCGATCACCTCGCGTATCCAGCTGGATATCCTCGGTTCTAAGTCTCCCGGTTACGGTCTGCCCTTTGAGTATGACTTCAACCACTTCATCATTACGAACCTTCTCTTTAAACTGGCTGTAGGAAAGCCTTTCATATTGCATCGTTTTCGCCTGGCCAAACCAATACAGAGAGAACAGCATAATGAAGAGTACCCAAATCATCTGCCTCCAGACGGGTGGAGAAAATGAAAACTTGCTATCTCCGGGGTTCTGGTTTGCTGTTGGCCTGTTATTTTGCGTCATCATCTAAATAAGATCTTCCTTTAAACGGTGAAGGGTAATAATATCCGGCCGATTTTCAAGAAGCGGCATCCTGCCTTGAGGCCCCTAACGCCTAAAAAAATAGGTCGGGGTCTATTAAACTTTATCACCAACTCATGATCCTTCAATCCCAGACACTTGGATTTATCAAGAAATCACAACGATTTCAGCGGAAAACTGCTTAAGCAGACATCCTTAAGGGGTTTACTGAACGACTATGCACTGAAAGTTTTGGACTAAGATCCCAGGGTTTTACCAGCGAGCTGAAACAATAAATTTAT
>DAOWKG010000041.1 GCA_030639985.1 Desulfuromonadaceae bacterium | reverse complement strand
GGCGGGCAAGGAGGTCGGGCGTATTTCTTTGCTTCGTTTCTTTGGACGCACAAAGAAATGAAGGTGCCGAGCGGGGGCGCAACCCAGCGACCTTGACCTTTATTAAATCGCTATCAAGTAATATGGTACCTGAATACTATCCCAACAACTGCTCCATGATAGCAAAAGCCGCCTTGCGCCCATCTGCCGCAGCAGTAACAACCAAATCAGCCCCACGATGACAATCCCCCCCAGAATATACCTTTGGATTACTGGTCACAGCAGTTATGGGATCAATTTCAATCTGTCCCCATTGCGCTGTTTTTATCCCCGCTTGTTCTAATCCCGGTAGGGTGGAAATATCAAATCCAAGAGCCAAAATAACTACATCAGCAGCGATACAGTGTTCGGTATTGGCGATGATTTCCACTTGTTGGCGACCGTCAGCAGCTTTTTCCCCCATGCGGGTTTTTTCAACTTCGACACAAAGGCGGCCAGCGCCATCTCGACGGATTTCCCGGGGGCTGATGTTGAAGGCAAATTCTACTCCCTCTTCTACGGCATTGTGAAACTCTTTGGCACTGCCAGGCATGTTGGCTTCATCTCGACGGTAGAGACACAAAACTTCACTGGCACCATCACGGATGGCGGTTCTCAGACAGTCCATAGCTGTGTCGCCACCACCGATAACGACTATCCGTTTTTCTTTTACCGAGAATTTTTTGGGACGGCTACTGTCAAAAAGTTGCTGTTGCTTGTCGGTCAGGTAGCTCATTGCTGAGATTACTTCTGCATGGGTTTCACCTAAAAATCCCGCTTGCTTGCCACTGGTTGCACCGACTCCGATAAATACCGCATCGTGTTGGGTAATTAATTCATCCAGTTCAGTGTTTCGACCAATTTCGTGTTGTAGATGTAGTTGTAACCCTGCATTAACTAATAGTTCAAAGCGTTGTTCGACAATTTTCTTGTCGAGCTTAAAGCCGGGGATGCCATAGGTCAACAGGCCACCGGGGCGTTCAGCCTGTTCATACATTTCTACGCCAATTCCGGCGCGGAGCAGAAAGTGGGCACACGACATTCCCGCCGGGCCAGAGCCGACAATGGCAACTTTTTGGGGATGTCGAATGCCGGGGAACGGGAGTTGTAACCCGGCGGCAAAAGCGAGATCGGTGATTGTTGCTTCGATACTGCCAATAGTGATGGCACCGTAGCCATCATTAAGGGTACAAGCCCCTTCGCAGAGGTGGCTTTGGGGGCAGATGCGACCGAGGATTTCGGGGAACGGCGAGCTTTCGTTTGCGAGTTTGAAAGCACGTTCCAGATCCCGGTCGGCAATTGCTTCTAACCACTGCGGGATATGGTTTTGTAGCGGACAGCCGATAGTGGTACAGAATGGATCGCCGCACTGGACACAGCGTTCGGCCTGTTTGCGTAGCTGGCGTTGGTTGATGTATTGATAAATTTCGTCAAAATTCTGCAGCCGCTGCGCCGGATCAATTTTTTTGGGGTCGTGGCGGTTGGTTTCAATAAAGTTTTGCACGTTAATCCCCTTCTTTTGGATTTAGTGGTGCCTGCATATCTTTCGGGGTAACCATCCAGAAGTAGGCAAGTTCTTCACGGTAGTCATCCAGAATTTTCTTGGCTTTAGGGCTGCCGGTGGAGTTGACATAACTGTTGAGGATGGTTTTCAGGTAAAGTTTTCCTTCATTATCATCATCAACAACGATGCGGCGGGCAATTACCAGCTCCTGATTCAATCGGTCGATGAAATTTTTCTGCCGATCGTAGACGAAGGCAACGCCACCGGTCATCCCGGCGCCAAAGTTGATTCCGGTTTCACCTAATATAACTACGGTACCACCGGTCATATATTCGCAGGCGTGGTCGCCGGTACCTTCAACCACTGCCAGAGCTCCCGAGTTACGGACAGCAAAACGTTCACCTGCTGCGCCGGCAACAAATAATTTACCCCCGGTGGCACCATAGAGGCAGGTATTGCCGGCGGCAGATGAGCCCTCCTGATAAATTTCCGGAGTGATAATGATACGTCCGCCATGCATCCCTTTACCGACATAATCGTTGCCGACGCCGTTCACCAACAGGGAAATTCCTTCGCTGAGGAATGCCCCCAGAGATTGCCCTGCCACACCGTTGAGTTTAATCGTCAAGGCATCTTTCGGTAGCCCCATATCGCCATAGAACTTAGCAATTTCGCCGCTGATCAAGGTGCCGAAGCTGCGATTGGTATTGAGTATTGTGCGCTCGACTACTATTGCCGTCTGGGGATTTTTGATTACTGGATAGATTTCCTTAAGCAGCTCCTTTTCGAACTTATTATCATCAAATGGCGGGTTTTCATGTTGCTTGGTGTTGTCACCATCAACCTGTGCCAGTAGTTGGGAAAAATCGAATTTGGCAAAAGATTGATCATCAATTTGACACAGAAGGTCGGTACGCCCGATGATTTCATCGAGTGAGTGGAACCCGAGCTCGGCTAAAATTTCACGGACATCTTCGGCGACATTCGATAAATAACTGACAATTTTTTCAACGGTACCGACGTAATGGGCTCGCAGGTTTTCGTCTTGAGTTGCGATCCCTACCGTGCAGCGATTGAGGTGGCAAACCCGCAAAATTTTACAGCCAAGGATAACCAGTAACGGTGTACCAAAGGCGAAACTTTCTGCCCCCATCATTGCCGCTTTAACAATATCGCGACCAACTTTCAAACCGCCGTCGGTTTGCAGATGCACCATCCCCCGCAGGCCGTTTGCCTTGAGACTCAGATGGGTTTCGGTTAGTCCCAGTTCCCATGGATTACCGGCAAATTTAATTGAGCTGAACGGAGCCGCCCCGGTACCGCCATCGTTGCCAGAAATGATGATTTTATCGGCATAGGCCTTAGCAACACCAGCTGCGATAGTGCCAACCCCGGCAGTAGATACCAATTTGACGCTGATGACGGCATCGGGATTAACCTGTTTTAAATCAAAAATCAGTTGTGCCAGATCTTCGATAGAGTAAATATCGTGGTGAGGTGGTGGCGAAATAAGGGTGACACCGGGGATAGTAAACCGAAGTGCCGCAATCAGTGGGGTAACTTTTTGTCCCGGTAACTGTCCCCCCTCGCCCGGTTTTGCCCCTTGGGCAAGTTTAATCTGGATCTCTTTGGCGCTCCGCAGGTAGCCGGGGGTAACTCCAAAGCGACCCGATGCGATCTGTTTTATTTTACTGTTACACACCGTTTTAAAGCGTTTGGCATCTTCCCCACCTTCGCCACAGTTGGAACAGCCGCCGAGTTGATTCAACGCTTCGGCCAGTGCTTCATGGGCTTCCGGTGAAAGTGCTCCCAGCGACATGGCGGCAGAGTCAAAGCGGCAGGTAATTGCTGCCAGCGGTTCAACTTGGTCGATATCCAGTGCTGGGTTAAGGCTGTTAAATGCGAGGGCGTCACGAATAAAACGGGTACCTCGTCCGTGGATCAGTTCTCGAAATTTAAGGTATTCATCCCGACTGCGAGCCTCGGCAAAACGGTGTAGCTGGGTGACTACTTGAGAATTGAAATCGTGGTATTCAAAGCCGGGTTTGTCACGATAAAAACCGCCGATTTCCAATGGGTATACGGGCTGCATGAAGGTTTTGGTGAAGTGTTTACGATGGTTGGTTACAATCCGGTCTTCAATATCTGCAAAGTCCAATCCCGGCAGGAGCGCATCAGAACCGTTGAAGCAGGTTGTAACCAGTTGCTCGTTCAGACCGATAACGTCGAACAGGGCAGCGTTGCGGTAACTCGAAACCGTACTGATGCCCATTTTAGACATAAT
>DAOWKG010000116.1 GCA_030639985.1 Desulfuromonadaceae bacterium | reverse complement strand
GAATTTTTTCGTGCAACTGGTTTCGTTGACGTTTATTTTGTTCCCGTTTCAATGCTTTCAGACAGCCGCCAAAAAGAGCTTCGGCATCTTCACCGAGCTGACCCTGATCCAATGCTGCCAGAGCTGTTAATGCCCGTACTTTTACAGGCTCAACCCCGGCGAACAACGATTCTTTATCAATTCCATCAGTGCTACCATTATCAAGCAGCAGTTGCACTATTTCACGAGCATCCCGATGGTTAAACAGTTCCAGTCCGCCAGATTGCAGCAACTGCTCCGAACTTATATGACCCTGCAACAGCAGGCACAACAACATCTCTTCCGAACGGCTCCAGTTCGTTTTTGCGACCACCGGTTGTTCCGTTTCGGGATGACAATCTATATAAAGCTCAGCCGCATCTGGTTCCGGTAACGGTGGCTCGACATCATACGGTTGTCGAACTGGCACCGACTGTCGTTGTTGTTGCCTTTGTTGCTGTTGCTGCTGTTGTCCAACTATTTTTTTATGCACCTGCTGCAAGCGCTCAAGATCGATACCACTGCGCTGCGCCAACTGTTGCAGATATAAATCCTGCTCCAACCCGCTACTTAAGCCGCATATTTGAGCGACAATCTGCTCGACCGCTTTCGCTTTCTGCTCGATACCATTGCCAGCTTCTGCCAACAGGTCATCAATAAATAAGTCCATCGCCCCACGGGCATTTTCGAGGCGTTGCTGAAACGCTTGCGCCCCCTCTCCCTGAATAAAGGAGTCGGGGTCCTCCCCCGCTGGCAACTCGATCACTGCCGCTGGCACCCCCTCTGCCTGCAATACCGTCATCGCCTTAAAAGTTGCCTTCTTGCCCGCAGCATCCTGATCAAACAACAAAACTACCCGCTGGATATAGCGCTTTAATAACTTTGCATGCGCAACCGTCAAGGCGGTTCCACAAGTAGCAACCACTTGGGGAAATCCGGCTCGATACAGTGCCAACTGGTCAAAATACCCTTCTACCAGCAATACTTCGCCACTCTGCCGCATTGCCTGCCGTGCCTGATAAAGGCCGAACAGAATCGACCCTTTATGATATATCGGCGACTCGGGCGAATTAATATACTTGGGCTTACCGTCATCCAGCACCCGCCCGGCAAAGGCGACCACCCTTCCGGTCAAATCATAAACCGGGAAAATCAACCGACCACGAAATAAATCGTAATCGTTACGACCCGATTTCCCCGGTCGAATCAAACCCAAAGTGCGGGCATCTTCCGCTGCCAGCCCCTTCTCCTCGAGATAGTTTTTCAAGCCATCCCAACTATCAAGGGCAAAACCAATCTGATACTCAGTGGCTGCTTTACGCCCATAGCCACGGGCTTTCATGTACTTCCGGGCAACTTCACCAGCTGGATGTTCCATCAATAATTGATGAAAATAATCGACAGCAGCCTCATTTACTTGATAAAGCCGTTCCCGCTGACGCTGGCGCCGTTCTTCCTCGGGCGATACAACCTGTTCTTCCAGCTCAATTCCCAAACGTTCGGCAAGGCTACGTACCGCATCGGGAAACGTCAAACCTTCGGTCTGCATCAGAAAAGAGAAAACATCGCCACCGACACCACAGCCAAAACAGTGGTAAAACTGCTTGGCGGCATTAACACTGAATGAAGGCGATTTTTCCGAATGGAACGGGCAAAGTCCCATGTTATTAGTACCAGAGCGCTTCAAACTGACATATTGAGAAATCAACTCAACGATATCGGTCTGTTCACGAACCTGGTTAATTTTAGCTTCCGTAATCTGCCCAGCCATCATTAACTCAATTCAGCAATGGTAATATTGTCGCCCCCTTGATTTATCGGGGCAGCATAAAAAGCGGTCACCATTTTTTCACCGGCAAGATATTCACGCACGGCACGCCGCAAAATCCCTTCGCCAGCACCGTGAATTATTTCTACCTGCGTCAGACTGCTTAATGCCGCATCGTCAATGAAACGCTCCAACCGTGCCAGGGCCTCATCAACTCGTTGTCCAATCAATTTCAGTTGCGGACTAATGTGCCGTTCCACCACGTCACGGGTTACCTGACCTTTAGTGTTCGCAGCGGTAACAAAACGGGACGGGCTAAATTGCTCCAGCGCCGCCAGTGATTGCCGCATCCGCTTCCCTCCGACCAACAACTCGACATTGGCACCAGCAACCCGTTCGACCTGTGCCTCAATCCCCAGTGCCGAAATCCGCACCAATTCACCAACCTTTAACGCTACTGGCACCGCCCCCTGCCGCTTGGGCTTAGGTTTAAATGGGCGCAATTCATCTCTGGCAATGGCCAACTGTTGGCGCTCGGCAACCGACTGCTGTGGCGAAACTATGCCCGCTTTGCCCTTGCGCAGCTTTTTCAACCGCGCCTCAGTCGCAGCAATCAATTCATCCGCTTGCTGGGTAGCCCGCAGAAGGATTTCACCCTTCTTTTCTTTAAGTTGCCGCAACTGCTGTTGGCGCAAGCGCTGGGCGACATCGGCCTCCTGTCGAGCGCGCTTTACCTGTTGCAGCTCTGTTTCTAACTGCTGTTGCTGCCGATTCAGCTGCACCAGCAAAGCGCTATGATCGTGCTCTTCCTCGCCCAGATACTTTATTGCTGCGGTGACAACTGCCTGCGGTAATCCCAAGCGACTGGCAGTAGTCAATGCGCTACTTGCCCCCGGAATGCCGTAACGCAACCGATAGGTTGGTGCCAGGCTGTCGGGATCAAACTCAACTGCAGCATTTTCAATTTCAGCATGGTTATGGGCAAAATACTTCAACTGTCCCAGATGGGTTGTCAACATTGTTTTTGCCCCTTGCCGACACAATTGCTCCAGCACCGCCTGTACCAGCGCCGCCCCTTCTGCCGGATCGGTTCCGGTTCCAGCCTCATCGAGCAACACCAACGTTTCAGCATCGGCTTGCGCAAGAATCTCTTTAACTTTGAGCAAATGACCCGAAAAGGTGGATAAACTTTGCTCGATGCTCTGGTCATCGCCAATATCGACATGCAGATGACGATACAATTTTATCCGACTATCGGGAGCACAGGGAATATGCAACCCTGAAGCCACCATCAACAGCAACAATCCCAAGGTTTTTAAAGCCACCGATTTACCACCGGTATTCGGGCCACTGATCAACAATGCTTTACAATCAGCACCCAGCAACAGATCAACCGGCACCGCCGCTGTAAGATCAAACTGGCCATCCCGTTCCAATAGCAGAGGATGGCGTGCCTGCTTCAATTCAATAATCGAATCGGCGACCAACTGCGGGCGACAACCACGGTAGCCCCGAGCCAGGCGACCGCTGGCAAAACGGAGATCAAGGCGTGCCAAAAGCTTCTGATTGGCTGCTAAAATAACCGCATCACGTCGCACCAAGTCTGCCAGTTGCAGTAAGATGCGGCGCTCTTCACGCTGCTCCTCACGTGCCAGTTGCTGGAGTTGATTATTCTCTTCCAACACCTGCGAAGGTTCCAGATAAAGGGTCTGGCCACTAGCCGATTCGTCCTGAATAAACCCCTTCAACTGCCCCCGGCAATCGCTCTTTAACGGTACGACATAACGATTATTCCGCAGCGTTATCACCCGCTCCTGAAATAACCGGGAGGAAGATTCAGCGGTCAACAACTTGTCGAGCCGTTGTTTTATCCGGCTGCGGGTCTGCCGCCCCTGCCGACGTAAATCACCTAGTTCAAATGAGGCACTATCGAGGAGCTCTCCCCGTGAACCAACCGCTTGCCGCAATCGCCGTTGCAATTCAGCCAGCGGCATGATTGCTGTGGCTAACCGGCTCAGCAACAGCTGTGGATCTCGCCCACCAAACCACCTGCGGCAAGCAGCCAT
>DAOWKG010000083.1 GCA_030639985.1 Desulfuromonadaceae bacterium | reverse complement strand
TAGCCTTGCGCACCAAGGAACTGGAGCGGGAAATTGCCGAACGGATGCGTTCTGCTGAGGAGTTGCAGATCCGCCAGAAACAACTGCTACATGCTGACAAAATGACCTCTTTGGGAGTTCTGGTTGCTGGTATGGCGCACGAAATCAATAATCCTAATGGCTTGATTCAACTCAGCTTGCCCCAACTGAATAAGTCCTATCAGAGTATCGAACCGATTCTTGCTGCTCACTATAAAGAGCATGGTGATTTTAAACTGGGCTGGTTCGGATATTCGCGGATGCAGCATGAAATCCCGAAAATGCTGCAAGAAATGATGGAAAGCTCCAATCGAATTAAGCGAATTGTTGAAGATTTAAAAGATTTTGCCCGCCGTAACGATTCTGGCCTTGATGATATGGTTGACCTGAATGAAGTAATTCGTGATGCTGTGCGTCTGGTGGATAATGCCATTCGCAAAGCATCCCGCCATTTTCAGGTTGATTATGCCGTAGATTTGCCCTACTTCCGTGGTAATGGTCATCGGATTGAGCAGGTTGTTGTTAATCTGATTTTGAATGCCTGCCAAGCTCTGACTTCTGTTGATCAGGCGATTGCGTTACGTACTTTTGCGCTTGCCGACGAAGGGATGGTGGTGCTGGAGGTTCGTGATGAGGGTTGTGGGTTGGACGAAGAAACTCTGCAACGGATTACCGACCCATTTTTTACCACTAAACGGGAAACCGGAGGTACCGGCCTTGGGCTGTCTGTTTCTGATGGTATTGTTAAGGATCACCACGGCAAGCTGGTATTTTCGGCTCAGCCCGGGCAGGGGATGGTGGTACAGTTGCTGTTGCCGATCTATGAGGAGCGGGAATAAATGGAAGTAAAATTATACCCTTCATTTGAGGTTTTGCTGGTAGATGACGAATTGCCATGGCTGCGGAGTTTAAGTTTGACTCTCGAAGGCCCTGGCGGGATTACTAATCTGAGTCAGTGTGATGATAGCCGTAAAGTAATGTCAATTCTTGAGCAGAATGACATTGGTCTGGTATTGCTCGATTTAACCATGCCCCATCTCTCCGGTGAAGAATTACTGGAGCAAATAGTTGCTGAGTATCCGCAGGTTCGGGTGATAATTCTCAGCGGTATGAATCAATTAGAAACGGCAGTTAATTGTATGCGTGCCGGAGCTTTTGACTATTTTGTTAAAGCCGTTGATGAGGAGCGTTTGGTCGACGGGGTGCAACGAGCCATCCGCATGGTTGAGTTGGAATCTGAAAATCGTGCCATGCATAAACGTTTTTTCCGCGATCAACTCGATGCCCCCGAGGTGTTTGCATCAATTGTGACCAATAACGCGGCAATGCGTACCCGGTTTCAATACCTTGAAGCGGTAGCTCCCAGTAGTCAGCCGATTTTGATTACTGGCGAAAGTGGGGTCGGTAAAGAGTTGGTTGCTGAAGCCGTCCATACCCTCAGTGGTAATAGCGGGCCCCTGGTTTCGGTCAATGTCGCTGGATTGGATGACAATGTTTTTGCCGACACCCTTTTTGGGCACGTGCGTGGGGCCTTTACCGGAGCGGATAATGTTCGCAAGGGGATGATTGAACGGGCCGCTGGGGGGACCTTGTTTCTTGATGAAATTGGTGATCTCAATTCGGCTTCACAGGTAAAATTGTTACGATTGCTGCAAAACGGGGAATATTATCCTTTGGGCAGCGATCAGCCGAAGCAGATGACGGCTCGGGTTGTGGTCGCGACCCATGCTGATCTCGATGCTAAAATGGCGGCCGGGGAGTTTCGGCGTGATTTATATTATCGACTCTATTCGCATCATGTCCATTTGCCACCGTTGCGAGAACGAAAAGATGATTTGCCACTACTGTTGGACCATTTTCTAGCTGAAGCGGCAACTCGATTAGGCAAAAAAAAACCGACCCCGCCCAAAGAACTTGCTGTGTTGTTATCAACCTACAGTTTCCCCGGCAATGTTCGGGAGCTGGAAGCGATGATCTACGATGCGGTGAGTCAGCACAACGGAAAAACCTTGTCGATGAAAAGCTTTCTAGTTCGGATTGGTTCTCACACTGAATATTTATCTTTTGAACAGTCTGCTCACTTGAAAAACCCCTTTGCCCAATTAGAGGACTTGCCGACTTTACAGCAGGCTGGACAATTGCTGGTTGATGAAGCAATGCAGCGTTCTACCGGCAATCAAAGCATAGCTGCAAGGTTGTTGGGGATTTCGCAGCCAGCATTAAGTAAGCGGTTGAAATAGGCCGAGGCGGTTGCTTCCCTTATAACTTTAGTTATAGCTTTGTGGTTGGTTATAATTGTTAAGTTGCTGAAATATCAAAATAAGTTGGTCTTATCTCAGTATATCGCTAATTTAGGTTATGGGGGGTTGTGCCCTGTCGTTTTTTTTAAAAAATATAGAACACTATTATAAATCAACTGCTTGCAGCCAATTTTAGAGGTTTGGCAATTAATGGTACTAACATTGCTATGTTAAATTGTGCGATTTCCGCTTATTCCAAGATTTGAATTTTTAAAAGTCCACGTTGGGTGGGCAAAACCTAATTCTTTTTTGAGGAGGAGTACCAATGAAAAAAATGTTTATGTACCTTTTGGCTTTTGCTGTTGCTGGCAGTTTTGTTCCAGTCAATGTAGAAGCAGTTGAAAAGCAGTTTGTTACTATCGGCACCGGCGGTGTTACCGGTGTTTACTATCCTACTGGTGGCGCAATTTGCCGTCTGGTTAACAAAACCAGAAAAACCCATGGTATCCGTTGTTCGGTTGAAAGTACCGGCGGTTCCGTTTACAATTTGAATACCATCAGAGCTGGTGAGCTTGACATGGGTGTTGCTCAGTCTGACTGGCAGTATCATGCCTATCATGGTACCAGCAAATTTGAGAAACAAGGTGCAAACAAAGATCTGCGTGCGGTTTTCTCCGTTCACCCTGAGCCTTTCACTGTAGTTGCTCGTGCCGATTCTGGCATCAAAAATTTCCTCGACCTTAAAGGCAAGCGTGTTAACATCGGTAACCCCGGTTCCGGTCAGCGCGGCACCATGGAAATCGCTATGGCTGCAGTGGGTATGACCAAAAAAGATTTCAAACTCGCATCTGAATTGAAGTCTTCTGAGCAATCCAAAGCTTTGTGCGACAACAAGATTGACGCCATGGTTTTTACTGTTGGTCACCCAAGTGGATCGATCAAAGAAGCTTCTACCTCTTGTGATTCTGTTCTGGTTACTGTTAATGGTCCTGCCATTGAAAAGTTGGTTGCCGACAACGATTACTATCGTACCGCAACTATCCCTGGTGGCATGTATCGTGGTACTGACGCTGATACCAAAACTTTCGGTGTTGGTGCAACCTTCGTTTCTTCTACCAACGTACCTGAAGATGTTATCTACAATGTTGTTAAGGCAGTCTTCGAAAACTTTGAAGATTTCAAAAAACTTCACCCGGCATTTAATAACTTAGTACCGGCTGAAATGATCAAAGATGGTCTTTCTGCTCCTTTGCATGCTGGTGCTGCCAAGTATTACAAAGAAATGGGTTGGTTGTAACCCTGGGTTGAAAAGTTGAGAAAAGTGCACCGTTTTTGACGGTGCACTTTTTTTTCACGTCGAATCTTCGGTGATTTATCTATTGAATAAAATCGATTTCAATCTGTCGAGCTGAAGGGTTTAGCCATGACCGAATCAAATGAAACTGCTATAAAATCGGACGATGAACTTCAGGAGATGATTGCCGAGACGGAGTCTGGTGCCAGGAATCCTACCGGCGCATTTCCTAAAAAAGTTCTGTTTGCTGTTCCACTCATCTGGACAATATTTCAACTTTGGTATGCCTCTCCATTACCATTTCTTTTCAACTTTTTTGTCATTAATGATACTGAGGCACGGGCAATTCACCTCGCTTTTGCAATATTTCTCGCTTTTACTGCATTTCCGACATTTAAAAAATCGCCCAAAGATTATATTCCGGTACAGGATTGGGTGCTGGGTCTGGTCGGTGCCTTTTGCTCGGGCTATCTGTATATCTTTTATGAGGCACTTGCGGATCGTCCCGGCATACCAACCCAGCTGGATTTGATTGCTGCGGTTGTTGGTCTGGTTTTGTTGCTTGAAGCAACTCGCCGGGCTCTGGGTCCTCCAC
>DAOWKG010000246.1 GCA_030639985.1 Desulfuromonadaceae bacterium | reverse complement strand
TTGGCTCTGGCCGACATCGGTACTATCCGTGGCGACCTTGGTGCGGTTCAGAACCGTTTTGAGTCGACCATTGCCAACCTGCAGAATGTTTCCGAGAACCTTTCGGCTGCACGTAGCCGGATTTTGGATGCGGACATCGCGATGGAAACTTCAGCGATGACCAAGAACAACATCCTGCAACAAGCTGGTGTTTCGATCCTGGCGCAAGCTAACCAGGCGCCACAACTGGCACTGTCACTGCTCGGTTAATTGACGGGTGAACCTTTCGGGGATCGGCTGGTCCGATCCCCGTTTTTTCCCTGAATACGGTTTTATTTGTAACCGGGGGAGGATTAGATGATGAACATTGAAGCTGCTAATCTACAAAGCACTGCACAATTTCAGTTGAGCAAGGCTTCTGATCAAGTCAGTGGCTCAAGAAAAAAAGCTGTTGACTTGGTACAGAGTGAACAGACTGAAACAAAACAGGTGCAGCCGGAAGAACTGCTGCAGCAGATCAAATCCCTGACTGATGATGGTCTTTACAGTGTCCGTTTTGAAAATGATGAACGGTCTAACGGCTTGATTGTAAAGATTGTTAATCGGGAAAGCGATGAGGTGATTCGCCAGGTTCCTTCCGAGGAGCTCTTGGATCTGAATGCTGCTCTGGAAGACTTGCGTGGCAATCTTGTTGATACTGAAGGTTAAGATTTTATCTTCGTAGGGTGGGCATTGCCCACCCTACGATTGCCGCACAAATAAATGTAACAGGTTGGATCGTATTATTTTCGGTTCAAGGGAGATAGGTATGGCTATCACATTTGGCGGGCTGGCAACAGGCATGGACACAAATGCAATTGTTGACCAATTGATGGCGTTAGAGCGTCAGCCAATTAACCGCTTGAATACCGATAAAGCGTGGTTCGAGGCGCGGCAGGCTGCTTATGGTGCTTTTGACGGTAAACTGCAGCATTTTCTGTCGAGTATCGAGAACCTTGGTTCCAGCGAAAATTTGCGGAAAATGGCTGTTTCTACGTCAACCGATGAATTTATTTCGGCAACGGTAGATTCCGATGCCTTGCCTGGAGCCAGCTATCAGGTAGAGGTAGTTTCCCTGGCTCAGGTACAGAAAAATGTTAGCCAGGGGTATGCGGATAAAGGTGCTGAGAGTTTTGGTTTTGGTGAATTGACTCTTGCTGTCGGTGAAAACGAAGCAGTTACCATCACTATTGATGAGACTAACAATTCCCTCGAAGGGGTCATGCAGGCGATTAATGCTGCGGACACCGGAGTGAATGCCTCAATTATCAATGATGGCACCGATAGCCCCTATCGTTTGGTTCTGACTGGTGAAGATGTCGCCACCACTTTTTCATTGGCATCGACTACACCGACCTATAATGGGGATATCAGTGCTCAGTTACAGGCGGGTGGATTTGCCGATCAGGATGCTGCGGTTTTCGGTAGCGGTACTCTTGAGCTTTCTACTGGTGATACGATCACCCTCAGCAACGAGACAAATTCATTGACCGATATCATGGCCGCTATCAATGCTGAATCGGTGACGACTGGGGTGACCGCCTCTATCGTTGCTGATGGTGACAATTTTGTCCTGTCTTTAGGTGGTGGTGCGACGATTACGACAACAGCACTGAGTGGTGGTCATAACGATCCCCTCAGCCTGACCGAAACCCAGGCTGCGACTCAGGCGCATATCCGGGTTGATAGCATCGATATCTATTCCACCAGCAATACTTTAGATGAAGCGATCCCCGGAGTAACCATCGATTTGACCAGTGCTGAAGCAGGGACAACGACCAGCATTACGGTCTCGCTGGATGAAGCGGCAATCAAGTCACAGATCCAGACATTTGTCAGAGGATACAATGACGTTATGTCCTATATCAGTTCGCAATCGACTACTGGCGATACTGCTGGGGGGATTTTGGGCGGTGATCCCGGCATGAATAGCGTCAAACGTCGTATGCAGGATCTGTTGACTACAATGATCAATAATAGTGGCAGTCTTGCGGCAATATCACAGTTGGGGTTGGAAACACAAAGGGACGGCACCCTTGAACTTGATGATGAAGTTCTGACAGATGCGATTCAAAACAATTTGGACAGCGTCGAAAAACTGTTGGTTGGCGAAGGTGACACCGAAGGTATCGCAGTTAGATTTCAGAATTATCTCGAAGGTATGACCGACTCCATCGACGGCCTTTATGCTACAAACAAGAAAACTACGGAGTCTACCGTCAGGCGAATCGAGGACCGGATTGAGCAGATGGAAATGCGTTTAGAGAAAAGGGAACTGACTATGCGCAATAAATTCAGTGCCCTGGAGGAATTGATCAGCGGCATGAATAGTCAGAGTGCTTTCCTGACCCAACAAATGGACATGCTCAGCAGCATGATGACGAGGGACAGATAATGAATGCCTACGTGAACCAATACCAGAATAATCAGATACTGAATGCCTCGCCCGAGCAGATTTTGATTATGCTTTACGATGGTGCAATTCGTTTTTGTCGACAAGCAAAACAAGCGATGATTACGGGTGATAAGTTGGTTCAGGGAGAAAAGATCAGCCGCACCATGGCGATTGTCTGTGAATTTTCCAACACTCTTGATCGTGAAGTTGGTGGCAAAATCGCCGAAGATTTGGATGCTTTGTACGATTTTATGATTCGGGAACTGACTCGAGCCGGTCGTGAAGGTGATCCAAAAGCGTTAGAAACGGTAGATACGCTCCTTTCTGACCTGAGGCAAACTTGGGTAGAAGCGGTTGAAATCAATCGTGGGGCCAAGTCGCAGCAGGCAACTCAAAAAACTGCGACTCCACAATTTGCGACGGCACAATCACCTGAAAAGCGTTTTTCTGTGTCATTTTGATTGAATGTTTGAAATCATTGTCCCGTCGAAATGAAAAAAGGTAAACCATGGAAGCATGTCTACAAAAATCGATAACGCAATACCGGCAGATAATTGCTCATGCCGAACAGTTGGAAAAACTGTTGCAAAAATCTGAACCAGATGAATTGCAGCGCTATACGGTTAAATTGCAAGAAATGCAGGATGAAGCTGGCTTGAATGATAAGATTTTTATGGAGAAGTTTTCGCAAAATTCTACCTACTGGCAAGACCATCCGCTATTTATTGAGCGTACCCATATCCTTGAAAAAATTGTCAAATTGAATCATTTGCTATTGCCAAGAATCCGTGGCATTATGGCCGTCACCGCCAATGAGCTAACGCAGATCAAAGGTGGTCGTGTGGCAGTTGCCGGATATCATTATTCCCCTGCCAAAGCATCAGACCAATATGTAAGAGGTGTTGGGTAGGCTCTTTTCTCCTGCCCTGACCGATTTATTTATGATTAATCAGGGAACTTCCATGTCCATATTAAAGCAATTAAGAGATTACCGGGTTGTCAAAATTTCCTTGCCCCTCAAAGATGGAACTCAGCAGTCACTTGATGGGGTTGCTAAAGTAACCACATCTCCCCAGTTTGAAATAACTTTTCTCCCCGATCAGCTTGATCATGAACTTCTTGACCTTGAGGAGTTCTGTCTCATAACCTTCGATGTTGCAGGGGAAGGCAAGTCGATCAAGGCAAAAATTGATTCGTCTCCGACTGCAGCAAAGTTATTGCTGGAGATGGTCGATTCATTTTCATATGCTCAAAAACGCGAATA
>DAOWKG010000227.1 GCA_030639985.1 Desulfuromonadaceae bacterium | reverse complement strand
TCGTTGGAAGAAATCAGTAGTTCTATGGCCGTAGTTGGTAATCAGGTGAAACAGAGTGCCGAAAATTCTGGACAGGCAAATCAGCTTTCAAGTGAGGCGCAGAGTGCTGCACAGGGTGGTAGTGATAAAATGGCAGAGATGGTTGCCGCAATGGCAGAAATTAATGCTTCGGCACAAAATATCGGTAAAATTATCAAGGTTATTGACGAAATCGCGTTCCAGACCAATCTATTAGCTCTCAATGCGGCGGTTGAAGCGGCCCGGGCAGGTCAGCACGGTAAAGGGTTTGCTGTGGTCGCAGAAGAGGTTCGTAATCTCGCCGCTCGCAGTGCTAAAGCGGCAGAAGAGACGACCCAGTTAATCGAAGGGTCGATTGAGAAATCGGCGAAAGGGACTGAGATCGCTGAGGGCACTGCCGCGGCATTGGAGGGAATTGTTGCTACTATCACTAAAGTAGCTGATCTTATTGCTGAAATATCTGCTGCCAGTAATGAGCAATCTCAGGGAATTTCCCAAATTAATGAAGGGTTGGGGCAGATAGATCAATCGGTGCAGCAGAATACTGCAACGGCAGAGGAGTCAGCTGCTTCAGCAGAGGAGCTATCGAGTCAGTCAGAGCATTTACGTCATATGCTTAGTCGTTTTAACTTGGCTGTAAATCAGCAAGGCGGGTCGATCGCACCACCGGTAGCGTCAGCGGCACCAACGCATAATCAACAAACGGCTCCGGTAATCGGTTGGGATGATATGAATTCTGGCGGTAATCCTGATATTCAGTTGTAATTGCTGAAGTTTGTTCTATAGTTGTAATGCCCCTTCTACTATTTCGGTAGAAGGGGCATTTTTTATTCTGGGAGTTGCCAATGTCAGAGGCGTTGTTGTTTAAAAAAAATGTTGACGGCTCAGTTTCTTGCCAGCTTTGTGCCCACTATTGTCGCATCGGCAATGGCCAAAAAGGTATTTGTCAGGTACGGGAAAACCGCAATGGCATCCTTCATACCTTGGTATATGGTCGTAGCGTCAGTCAGAATGTTGATCCAATCGAAAAAAAGCCCCTCCACCATTTTTACCCCGGCAGTCATGCTTTTTCGATTGGGACTCCCGGTTGTAATTTCCGTTGTGACTGGTGCCAGAACTGGGAAATTTCTCAGATGCCGCGCGAACAACATTTGATTGCCGGACATGAGCTGTTGCCGGAGGATATTGTCGCTGCGGCACAAAAAACCGGGTGTCGCTCAATCGCTTATACCTACACCGAACCGACCATTTTTTTCGAGTATAGCTATGCCACGGCGCAGTTGGCTCGGCAGGCTGGGATTGCCAATGTCTATGTCAGTAACGGTTATATGTCGGCAGAGATGCTGGAATTATTCCATCCCTGGTTGGATGCGGTGAATATCGATCTGAAGGCGTTTCGTGATGCCACCTATCGTAAATACGTTGGTGCCAGATTACGGCCGGTGCTGGATAGTTTGAAAAGGTTATCAGGATACGGTATCTGGCTTGAAGTCACTACCCTGGTGATTCCCGGTGTTAATGATGACCCAAAGGAACTACAAGATATTGCCGAATTCATTGCCGTGGAGTTGGGAACGGATACTCCCTGGCATGTCAGCCGTTTTTTTCCCCTGTATAAAATGAAACAGATTCCACCAACCCCACCGGCAACCTTGCAGCGAGCTGCCGAAATCGGCCACAATGCGGGGCTCAAATATGTTTATACCGGTAACCTGAGGGAGGAAACCGACACCAATTGCACCGCTTGCGGTACGTTACTGATCCGCCGGGGCCGGTTTGGAGTTGAAAACCGTATTGCCAGTAATGGTTGTTGCCCCAAGTGTGGTGTTAAGGTTGCCGGGGTGGGGATGGCTGCCCAGATAAAATGACAATAAAAATGAATTATTGGTCGTCTTGCTACGATTCCGTTTGCTCCTCCAACCTCTGCAAGTATTCGTCCCATTCCATCGGCAGCAGATTCTTCTTCTGATTGTTGCAATCCTTGCAAGCGGGGACGCAATTACCTTTGGTACTGCGACCGCCACGGGCTACTGGAACTACGTGGTCGAGAGTGAGTTCTTTTGGTGCTACCGTTTTGCCGCAATAGTGACAGATCCCTTTGGCAATCTTGTTTTTCCACCAGTTCTGCTTGCGTAGCGCCCGCGCTTTTTCCCGCTCTTGCCGGATAGTCTGATCGTCAACCTCAAAATATGGATCCATAGTTTTTCCCTTATTGTTAGCGTGGGGCAGATTATTGCACAATTTATCTATTTGTGCGATCTTGCAGAGTTGTTGATTATGGTAGTAACTATATCTGAGAGATATGATTTATGAAAATCCTTGTGGTTGGTTCTGGTCAGGTTGGGTTTTTTCTGTGCGACCGTCTGTCTCGGGAGGGGCACGAAGTTACCCTGATAGACCAGGATGAAACAGCAGTGGAGCGGGCTCAGGATCGCCTCAATGTTCTTGGCGTTGTGGGTAATGGCGCCAGTGCCGAAACTTTGGAACAAGCAGGTATTACAGATGTAGATATCTTTATTGCTGTTACCAATATGGATGAGGTTAATATCCTTGCTTGCCTGATAGCACGGGAATATCAGGTTGAGATCTTGATTGCCCGAACTAAAAATATCGAATATACCAGCCATAAAGCGGTACTTTCTAAAGAAAAGCTGGGGATCGACCTGCTGATTAATCCTGAGGATGCCGTTGCCGAAGAACTTTCTAAGCTTGCTTGTAATTCCAAGGCATTTGATGTCGCAGAGTTTGCCGATGGCCAAATTCTGTTTCAGGGTTATCGAATCGATCCAGAAAGTCCGATTTGTGATTTGACCTTGGCTGAGCTGGGTGAGCTGCGGGGGATGTATCGCTTTGTTGTCGTTGCGATTAGCCGGGGCAAAACCACAATCATTCCTCGTGGTGAAGATACTATTCAGGCTGGTGATAGAATTTATATTTTTGCACCACAGCGGGAGCTGCCAGCAATTAACTATCTGTTACAAGCGGAACAGATTGAAAAAAAACCGACCCATCGGGCTTTTATATTGGGTGGCAGTCGGATTGGGTTACAGGTTGCTCAGAACTTGGAGAAGCTCAATTTTCATGTCAAGCTGGTCGAGAAAGATGAAGCTCGTTGCTATAAATTGGCCGAGCTTCTTAATAAGACTGTGGTTATAAATGCCGAGGGTCTCGACGTTCAGACCTTGGTAGATGAAGGCCTGACCGATGCCGATGTTTTTGTTGCGGTAACCGATAATGATCAAACTAATATACTTACTTGTCTGCTAGCTCGGCAACATAAGGTCAGGCGTACTCTGGCGTTGGTCAGCCAACCAGAATTGATTGGTCTGGCATCGGAGCTGGGAATAGACGTTTGCATCTCTCCTCGGTTGGCTGCTGCTGGAGCCATTTTGAAATTTGTCCGGCGGGGTGAAATTGTTTCGCTGACAGCAGTTGAAGATAGCAACTCCGAAGTTTTGGAACTGGTAATCGGCAAGAATAGTGGTCTGTTGGCAACCCCTTTAAACCAACTTCATTTTCCGCGTGGGGCAATCATCGGTGCCATTGTCCGGGGTGATAAATATGAGATTCCTACCGGCGCAAGTACGTTGGCAGAGGGGGATCGGGTGGTGGTGTTTTCCCTGCCCGAAGCGCTGCAGAAGGTGGAAAGGTTTTTTGCCTGAATGAATCTTATCCTGACGTTTCGCATTCTTGGTGCGTTGCTGTTGTTTTTGGGCGGCTCACTTTTTGCGCCATTGCCGGTATCGTTTTATTACCATGATGGCGTTTGGCAGGTATTTCTTATCTCGGCAGTCATCTGTTTTGTTGTCGGTGGTCTGCTGTTTCGATATTGTAAAAGTCCAACTGAATTAACGGTACGGGAAGGGTTTGCCGTAGTTACTTTTGGTTGGACTGTATTTGCTATATTTGGTGCTCTGCCATACTTCCTTTCTGGTGCAATCCCTTCTCCTGTTGATGCAATTTTTGAAACCATGAGCGGTTTCACTACCACTGGTTCGACCATCCTGACCGAAATCGAAACCTTGCCGCAAAGCTTACTCTTTTGGCGATCGCTGACCCATTGGCTTGGCGGCATGGGGATTATTGTCCTTTCGCTGGCAATCTTGCCGATGCTGGGGGTCGGTGGCATGCAGTTGTTTAAGGCCGAAGTGCCAGGGCCGACCACCGATCGGTTAAAGCCACGGATTCAGGATACTGCCAAGATGCTGTGGGGGGTCTACTTTTTATTGACTATGGTTGAAACCCTGTTGCTGATGTTTGGCGGAATGACCCTTTTTGATGCCCTATGTCACTCATTTGCCACCCTGGCGACAGGTGGGTTTTCAACTAAAAACAGTTCTATTGCTGCCTACGATAGTAGCTATATCGACGGGGTTATTACCGTGTTTATGGTGCTCGCTGGCATCAACTTTGCTCTCCACTTTCAGATGTTGCGGGGCAGGTTTAGAGATTGTTTCCGCAGTGAAGAGCTGCGGGTCTATTTATGGATCATTTGTATTGCGACCGCAGTTGTTATGATTAGTAACTGGACGGGGGGGATTTATTTCCATTTTTGGGAAAACTTCCGCTATTCGATTTTTCAAGTTACTTCAATAATTACTACTACCGGGTTTGCTACTGCCGATTATGAAACCTGGCTGGTGTTGCCGCAGTATATTTTGTTGTTATTGATGTTTATTGGTGGCTGCGCCGGTTCAAC
>DAOWKG010000278.1 GCA_030639985.1 Desulfuromonadaceae bacterium | reverse complement strand
TTTGGCAACGGCTTAACCGTCACCGCAACTTCGGTATGACGATAGCGAATCCGACATGAGGTCGAAAATGACTCAGTAGGTTCAGGAATAGCCCAGCTACATTGTGTCACTACCATCTCACTATGACTGAGGTATTTTTTTTCACCAACAACAACCCGCTTCATCCCAGCATCAATGCTAACCACATATAAAGGCTCGGTCCAACCGATCCCCAGCCCCTTACGTTGCCCGATAGTGTAACGATAGATACCTTGATGCTGACCAAGCACTTGTCCCGAAACGTGGACAATATCACCATGAAATTCACCATCTAACTTTCCGCTGCCAAACTCATGCTCCAGAAAACTGACATAATCGTTATCGGGAATAAAACAGATATCCTGACTTTCATCCTTATGGGCAAATGACAAATTGAAACGTTGTGCCTGAGCACGCACCTTACTTTTATCAAGTTCACCAAGGGGAAAGAGACATTTAGAAAGTTGTTGCTGGCTTAAAGAAAATAAAAAATAGCTCTGGTCTTTATTACGATCATGCCCTCGCTGCACAAAGCTGCGGTTATTTAACTTGGCGATACTGACATAATGACCAGTCGCAAGATAATCACCACCTAAAGCCAAGGCCTTATCGAGCAACAAGCCGAATTTGATTTTTTTATTACAGATGATGCAAGGATTAGGCGTGCAGCCATCGAAGTATTCTCGACCAAAGGGATCAATAACCAGTCGCCGAAAATCGCTCTTGAAGTTTACAACATGAAAAGGGATATCGAGTGTTACGGCAATTTTTTCGGCTTCGGCAACCGCACTATTTGGACCGGAATTATCATCCCAGTGGTTCATGGTTAAACCAATCACCTCATAACCCTGCTCCAACAGCAGGGCAGCAGTAACCGAAGAATCGACTCCACCACTCATTGCAACAACAACCCGCTTTTTCACATTCACCTCATCCAGATAAAAAGGGCTCCACCAAAGCAGAGCCCTCAATTAATTATTTAAATTCTAACTTTAATAGTCAATGTAGCTGTTCTTTATAATTTTTTATCGCCTCATGGAGAGCATCAGCAGCTAAGTTTGAACAGTGCATTTTAGCCGCAGGTAAACCATCCAAAGCCTCGGCGACCGCATTGTTCGTCAAGATCAAAGCCTCATCAATAGTTTTTCCAATTGCCATTTCGGTGACCATAGAAGACGTTGCAATAGCAGCACCACAACCAAATGTTTTAAATTTGACGTCTTTAATTACTTCACCTTCTACCTGAAGTGAAATGCGCATAATATCGCCACAGGAAGCATTACCTACTTCACCAACACCATTTGCATTTTCAACTTCACCAACATTACGGGGGTTGGAAAAGTGATCCATTACTTTTTCTGTATACATAATATTCTCCTGATAATTTTATTTTGGGTTACAAATCTTGGTTACCATACGACACTCATCACACGACAACGGGGTCGGCTCATCACGCTGGTATAGTGGGCTCATATCCCGCAACCGTTGGACAATCAAGGGCAGTTCCTGAAGGATAAAATCTACTTCTTCCACAGTATTATCAGCACCAAGACTAAATCTGGTACTCGAGTGTGCCAGAACAATATCGACACCCATTGCCCCCATAACATGGGAAGGTTCCAGGGAGCCGGAAGAACAAGCCGAACCGGAAGAAGCAGCAATCCCTTTCATATCAAAAAAGAGCAATATTGACTCGCCCTCAATATAGTTAAAACTTACATTCAATGTATTCGGCAAGCGCAAATCGGCATCGGGATGACCATTTAATTTAACCTCGGGGATAGTAGTTAAAATCCCCTGTTCCAACCGATCCCGCAAGTTACGCACATAAGCATAATCGTGTTCCATATTTTGCTGCGCCAGCTCACAAGCGACACCCAAACCGACAATCCCCGGGACATTGTGGGTACCGGCACGACGGAAACGCTCTTGATGGCCGCCATGCATAAACCGTGAAATTTTGGTGCCACGACGTAAATACATGGCACCGACACCCTTGGGAGCGCCGATTTTGTGCCCCGAAATTACCGCCATATCGACATTGGCTTTACGGACATCGATTGGAATTTTACCAGCAGCTTGCACTGCATCGGTATGAAATCGCACTTTATGCTTTTTAGCTATTTTACCAATCTCTTCGATCGGATAGATATTACCAGTTTCATTGTTGGCCCACATAACCGAAATCAAAATCGTTTTATCGGTGATAGCCGCTTCAAGTTCAGTAAGATCAAGCATGCCATCTTTATCGACCTTGAGATAGGTAACCTCAAAGCCATCTTTTTCTAATGCTTCACAAGTCTCCAATACCGCCGGATGCTCAACTGAAGTAGTTATAATGTGATTACCTTTACTCTTTAACGCATCGGCAGTTCCCTTAATGGCGTGATTATCACCTTCACTCCCACAAGAAAGAAAGATAACTTCAGCAGCTGAACAATTAAGTAGTTTTGCCACCTGTTCACGGGCGGTATCAATAGCACCACCAACCATTTGCCCAGCCCAATGGACACTGGAAGGATTACCAAATTGCTCTTTAAAATAGGGCAACATTGCATCAAGAACTTCAGATTTGACCGCTGTTGTAGCGTTGTTGTCCATGTAAATTTTTTCCACTTAATTCCTCCGGCAATACTTTCACATAAATTTTATAATGGCTAAAAACTAGCTATTTACTACTTGATTCTTTAACTGTCGACGACAATCATTGGTTAACTCTTCTAACGTTATAGAAGTAAGGAAATTTTTAATTTGTTGCCCCAAACCGTGCCAGACCAGTTGCGTAGCACAGGCAGTACCACAACCACAACTGCCGTCAGTATTCATGCACGATAACGGCATCATTGCTTCTTCAACCGTATCGACTATTTGATCCATCCTGATATCAGCAGCTGGTCGTGCTAAAACATAACCACCGCCAGGCCCCCTAATACTGTTGACTATTCCACCTCGACGCAATTTAACAAACAACTGCTCCAGATAATTTAAAGAAATATTTTCCCGCTCAGAAATAACTTTTATAGATATCGGCAGCCCACCGTTATCCAAATTCAAGCTAACCAGAGCACGCACCGCATACTGAGCTTTAGTTGACATACGCATTAAATTTACCCCTCTTTTACCAACTCACCAGCATCGTTTTTTTCATAATTGGCGAGTTTATGCTGCAATTTTTCCTGACTATCCTGTAACGCTTCAATCTGATTCTCAAGTCGGCCAATTTGGTCAAATAGGCATCCAACTGCTTTGGCAACCGGATCAGGAAGTTTATCGTGTTGCAGATCAACCCCACTCCGTTTTTCGCCGGACAGTACTATCCGCCCGGGAATCCCCACTACTGTTGCATTTGCCGGAACCTCTTTAACCACCACAGAATTTGAACCAATCTTACTGTCATCACCAACGGTAAAAGGGCCAAGTATTTTTGCCCCGGAACCTATGACCACATTATTACCCAGAGTCGGATGCCGCTTCTCTTTCGCCCACGAAGTCCCCCCCAACGTTACGCCATGATAAATCGTACAGTTATCACCAATCTCGGCAGTTTCGCCGATCACGACACCCATGCCATGGTCGATAAAAAAGCCCCGCCCAATGGTAGCGCCGGGATGTATTTCTATGCCGGTCAAAAACCGACCGACATGAGACACTAACCGCGCCATAAATTTAAATTTATGATTCCACAACCAATGAGAAAAACGGTAGGAAACCATCACATGAAACCCGGGATAACAAAAAATTATTTCAAAGACACTCCGCACGGCCGGATCACGCTCAAAGACAACCTTTAATTCTCCCTTGAGTTGCGAAAACATCTATTTAATCCTCTCGATATCAGGTCTATTGTCACACACGCTTATGTCATATTAAAAAACTAAACAATAACACATAAAATGATAATTTTTATCACTATCAATTTAATTTGGAACAGAATTATCATACCCGACTATTTCTGTCAATTATTTTCAACTGTTTTAGTCAGGTATTAAAAAATAAATCAAAAACTACCCATCTACCTATTTACTACGTTTATCTGTGCTTATTTGTCGACAAGTAGATAAAGTTCTCCTATAATATATGCGTTTTTGTGATTTTATGATCCACTATTCTATCCCAATAAGGAGCGAAACGATGCCAGATTTCAAGTATCAGGATCCAATGCCACTGGGTCCAGACCCAACCAAGTACTACAAAATTGAAGGTTCCGAAAAATTTGTCAGCGTAGAGAAGTTTGACGGTAAGGATGTCCTCAAGGTTGATCCACAAGCGTTAGCAATCCTCTCTGGCACCGCAATGCGGGATGTATCTTTCCTGTTGCGCCCCAGTCACAATGAGCAAGTTGCTAAAATTCTCACCGATGCAGATGCTTCAGATAATGACAAAATGGTAGCAATGGCATTTTTGCGTAATGCCGAGATTTCAGCACTTTTCGAGCTTCCTCTCTGTCAGGACACCGGTACTGCCACAATTGTCGCCAAAAAAGGGCAGCAGGTCTGGACTGGCGCCAATGATGCCGAACAGATTTCTGCTGGCGTTTTTAAAACCTACACCGAAGAAAACCTCCGCTACAGCCAGACCGTAGCTCTCGATATGTACAAAGAAAAGAACACCGGCACCAACCTGCCAGCCCAGATCGACCTCTATGCTACCGAAGGTGATGCCTACAAGTTCCTGTTTATCGCCAAAGGTGGTGGCTCGGCCAACAAATCCATGCTGTTTCAGGAAACTAAAGCATTACTTAATCCTGATAGCCTGGAAAAATACCTGCTACAAAAAATGAAAACTATCGGCACAGCAGCCTGCCCGCCGTACCACTTAGCATTTGTAATTGGCGGCACTTCTGCTGATGCCTGCATGAAAACCGTCAAGCTTGCAACCGCTCGCTATCTGGATGAGTTACCTACTGAGGGTAATGAGCACGGTCAAGCGTTCCGCGATATTGAACTAGAAAACAAAGTACTGAAGATGGCTCAAGAACTGGGTATCGGCGCACAATTCGGCGGCAAATATTTTGCCCATGATGTCCGTATCATCCGGTTGCCTCGCCACGGCGCATCTTGTCCGGTAGGGATGGCAGTATCTTGTTCCGCTGACCGTAATATCAAAGCAAAAATCACCAAGGATGGCCTTTTTGTTGAAGAGATGGATCGCAATCCAAGTCGCTTGATTCCAGAAGAGTTACGCACCCAGAAAAGCCTTGGTACACCAATTGATCTGAACCTGCCAATGACTGAAATTCTGGCACAATTGACCAAACTTGAAGTTGGTTCCCCATTGCGCTTGAACGGTACCATCATTGTTGGTCGTGATATTGCCCACTCTAAATTCAAAGAGATTCTCGATAGTGGCAATGAGCTTCCCGATTATCTCAAAAAGCACCCAATTTACTATGCTGGCCCAGCCAAGACTCCAGCCGGCAAAGCATCCGGTTCATTTGGCCCAACTACAGCGGGTAGAATGGATAGCTATGTTGACCTGCTTCAAGCTAATGGCGGCTCCATGGTCATGATTGCCAAAGGCAACCGAAGCCAGCAAGTCACTGATGCTTGTGCCAAACACAAAGGTTTCTATCTCGGTTCGATCGGTGGTCCAGCAGCTATTTTGGCTGAAGAAAATATCAAGAAGGTTGAATGTCTTGATTTTGAAGAGCTGGGAATGGAAGCAGTTTGGAAGATCGAAGTTGAAAACTTCCCGGCATTCGTTCTGGTTGATGATAAAGGCAACGATTTCTTCAAGAAAATCGGCATGTAGTTTAAACTACACTACATATATTTGCGTAAGAAAAGCCCCGGTTATACAATCGGGGCTTTTCTTTTGTGTTAGAATGGGTAATTATTTGATTTTATAAGTATTGAAACCTGATCGCCTACGGAACTTACATGACTAGCTTACTACTAAAAATTTATGATCGTACCATTCTGCGACACCCGGTTATCGCCATCATCTTGATGTTATTTATAGTTCTCAGTGTTGGTGCTTATGCAAAACATTTCCACCTTGATGCTTCAGCCGATTCGTTATTACTGGAAAACGACCAAGATTTAAAGTACTTCCGCGCCAACAACGTCAAATATGGCACCGCCGACTTTCTGGTTATCAGTTACTCACCAAAAGCCGACCTTTATGCACCCGAAACTCTCAATGACCTGAGAACATTGCGTGACAGTCTGCTACAAATTGAACGGGTCGATTCAGTACTAAGTATCCTTGATGTCCCCTTGATTGACAGCCCACGTCTGACCTTGGGTGATCTCAAAAATGAAATTCGCACCCTTGAAACCCCAGATATAGACATAGAGCTGGTTCGACAGGAATTTAAAACCAGTCCCTTTTACAGCAACCTGTTGGTCAGCCCCGATGGCAAAACCTCGGCACTACAAGTGGTGTTCAAACGTGACACCATTTACCATTCACTACTACAGCAAAGAAATGAAATACGTGAAAAGCGACTTAATGCTCCCCTGTCAGCTGAAGATGAAATCAAACTCAAACTCGTAAGTGCCAAGTTTGCCGACTACAGCCAGGTTGTTGCCGATCGAGAAGCTACCGATATCGCCACAATCCGCGCCATCATGAAACAGCACCAGCAACATAGCGAATTATTCCTCGGTGGCGTGCCGATGATTGTCGCCGACATGATTGACTTCATCCGTCATGATCTAACTGCCTTTGGCATCGGCGTACTGGTATTTCTGGTGTCGATGCTGTTCCTGATATTCCGTAAAGTACGCTGGGTAGTGCTACCAATGGTCTGTTGTTTTGCCAGCGTTATCTTTATGTTTGGCTTTCTCGGTATAGTCGGTTGGAAAGTAACAGTGGTCTCATCCAACTTCACCTCCCTGCTGCTAATCATCACCCTGTCACTTTGTGTCCATTTGATCGTTCGTTACAATGAACTATTCGATGAAATTCCCGGTGCCAGCCATGCCACAATGGTCAAAGAGATGGTGCGCAGCAAGGCAATTCCCAGCATTTATACAGCATTGACCACCATCGTTGCCTTCGCCTCGTTATTGACCAGTGATATCCGCCCGGTTATCGATTTTGGTTGGATGATGGCAATTGGTATCAGCTTTGCTCTATTGATTTCATTTGTTATTTTCCCCGCTGGATTAATGCTCTATAAAAACCCGGTCCAATTCATCCCAAGTTTCGATATCACCGGCAAATTGACCCGTACCTGCGCCCATTGGGTAGAGAATCGTGGCAATTTCACCTTGGCGTTATTTGTTCTCCTGGCAGTTTTTAGCGCTATCGGCATTGCCAAATTAACCGTTGAAAATCGTTTTATCGATTATTTTAAACCGACCACCGAAATTTATCAGGGGATGGAATTAATCGATCGACAACTCGGTGGCACCACCCCGCTAGATCTCATTATTGATGCTGATCCCGACTTCTTTACCAAACAGGCTGAAGATAATGCGGCAATCGAAGATGACCCATTTGCCGATGATTTCTTCGCTGATGAAGAAGCCGAAGCCGGGCTTTCGGGCAGCAGTTATTGGTATAACAATTACCAGATCGATACCCTGCAAAAAATTCACAAATATCTCGATCAACTACCAGAAACCGGCAAAGTATTATCGATGGCAACCACGTTAACCATGATGCAACAGCTTAACGAAGATGCCCCCCTCGACAACATTACTTTGGCGGTTATCCATAAAAAACTACCCAAAGTTATCAGTGAATCACTGTTTCACCCCTACATGGCCGAAGATGGTAATCAGGTACGCTTTTCCATGCGCATAATCGATTCACATCCCGACCTGCGCCGTGCCGCTTTGTTGGAAAAAATCCGCTCTGATTTGACCGACAAGTTTCAAATCAAACCGGAGCAGATTCACCTCACCGGGATGTTCGTTCTCTATAACAACGTGCTGCAGAGTCTGTTCAGTTCGCAAATCATGACAATCGGGGTGGTTTTTCTGGTAATTATGGTGATGTTTTTTATCCAGTTCCGTTCACTACGACTGGCAATCATCTCCATTATTCCCAACTTGATATCGGCAGGAATGGTACTCGGCTTGATGGGACTACTTAATATCCCCCTCGATATTATGACCATAACTATTGCCGCTATTACTATTGGAATAGCTGTTGATGACACCATCCACTACGTCCACCGCTTCAACGATGAAATCACCGTTGATGGAGATTATCTGGCGGCAATGAAACGCTGCCACAACAGTATCGGTCGGGCTATGTACTACACCTCAATCACCATCATTATCGGTTTTTCAATCTTGACCATGTCGAATTTTATTCCAACTATCTATTTTGGACTGTTCACCGGCTTAGCGATGTTGATTGCCATGTTTGCTAATTTGACCCTACTACCTATTCTATTGATAAAATGGAAAGGTCGGAGCTAAATTTAAAATGCCCCCTCTCCCAACGGGAAAGGGGGCATAATTTTCACCATAAATATGAAGGTTTCAGTGCAGATCCAGGTCTTCATCGAAGTGCTGAACCCCATCAGTTACCCGCACATAATATTTTCCCGGGGTCAATTGTGGAACTGAATAATTAAAAGTTCTCTCAATGTTCCCATTTTGCGAAGGAATACCACTGGCAATAGTATCAACAAACTGACGATTTTGATCCAGCAATTGGATTGAAATGGGAGAAGAGACGGGACAATGTTGCGTCATTGACACGGTCAATTGGTTCCCAATATTTGCAGCATACAATTTGCCGGTACTATATGGGGCATTGTGATATAGAATGTAAGCATTTTTCCAATCCCAAAAAGAGTTTTTGAATCTGAGTTTATAGCCGGAACCTACAATATTCCCTATAGCAGGGACATTAAAATTAAAACTCCCAGTTGATTGAACACTGGCAGCAATAGGTTTCACTACCATTCCAGTTGATTCATCAAACAGATCAATTGAGTACGTCCCTGGTATTGGATTTTCAGTTTCCCACCTGATTAAATAACTACGACCCTGGCACCAATGAGATGTTGACCCAGCTGAGGGTGTAATTATTTTAAATTTTGTAACTGCGGCAGGTGATTTAATCGAAAAATTACCCGTAATAGCCAGCATCTGCGAAGTCCTACTGTGTAACATTTTAATACGATAGACACCCACAGAAGTACGACCTCCACCAGTAGCTTTTGCATGCCATGCATAATAGTTCGGTAAAGTAATGCTTACGCCACGGGCAATGGTATTAACAACCTGGTTATTCTTAAGTAACACAATGTCAATTTTATCAGTTTTATCAACTGAGCCAGATAAAACATGCCATCTGATATTTACTACTTTGCCATCCCATACAGTTCCACCAGATCTAGGAAAATCAATCGCTAATTTTACCGGCTGCTTATTTACATTCAAAACCGGTACCGACATTGATTTCACCCCTACAGGTGCTAACTGCTTTACCGGAGTAAGCCCAGCATAACTACTGACAGCACCAAAAAGCACAAGCAGCAGAACAACAACCAGTTTCTTTCCAATCAAACCCATAGTTTTCTCCTTAGACTGAATCAAATGCGTAAAACAACTTACTAACAATACGAACAGGAATTAATTTAGATCTACAACAATTCATGCGAATGCAATACTTGAAAACATATCACATCAATGTCACATAGCAAATTCAATGTTAATAATTCTACTAAAACCGATGCATAACTAATATTTTTCTGATCCATTCATATACGATTCAAAAGAATTACCAATTAATTACTAGCACAAAAACGCTAACTACGCTATTGTACGCATCTTTTGCCAAAATCAACACATCAACGAACAATAGGAAAAATATGTCCGAAGAAAATTCTCCATCATTTGAAGATCTAAATCTCAACCCATCGGTATACAAAGTTATAAATGAAATCGGTTACGAAACCCCTACACCGATTCAAACCCAAAGTATCCCTCCGCTACTAGAAGGTCGGGACTTACTTGGACAGGCTCAAACCGGTACCGGTAAGACTGCTGCTTTTTCGTTACCATTGCTCAGCCGCCTGAACCCCAAGCTGAAAGCGCCACAAATTCTGGTACTGACCCCTACCCGTGAACTGGCATTGCAGGTTGCTGAAGCGATGCAAACCTACGCACGTCACCTCAAAGGGTTTCAGGTTTTACCGGTCTATGGTGGACAAAATATGGGGCAACAATTACGCCAACTAAGCCGTGGAGTGCAGGCAGTTGTTGGTACGCCGGGTCGGATTCAAGACCATTTGCGCCGTGGCACACTAAAACTTGATAAAATCAGCTGTGTTGTTATTGATGAAGCCGATGAAATGTTGA
>DAOWKG010000280.1 GCA_030639985.1 Desulfuromonadaceae bacterium | reverse complement strand
GGGGTGCCATCCCGAAGCGACCATGCCATGAGTCAGGCCGAATTTAATCGCCACTTTCCGGTGGAGTTCTGGCGCGAACTGGTTGACCGGATTCAGGTTGAAGCACCCGATACCCTCTTGGTAGCAGAAGCTTTTTGGCTGATGGAGGGCTATTTTGTCCGGACACTGGGGATGCACCGGGTTTATAATAGTGCTTTTATGAACATGCTTAAACAGGAAGAAAATGGCAAATATCGGCAGACGCTGAAAAATATTCTGGCGTTTGATCCTGCTATCCTGCAGCGATTTGTCAATTTTATGAGTAATCCCGATGAAAAACCGGCTATCGAACAGTTTGGTAACAGTGATAAATACTTTTGTGTCGCAACGTTGTTGGCAACCATGCCCGGATTGCCGATGTTTGGACATGGCCAGATTGAAGGATTGCACGAAAAATATGGGATGGAATATCTGACCCCACGCTGGCAGGAACAACCCGATCGACAATTATTGGCACAGCACGAAAAACAAATTTTTCCGTTGTTGCGGCAGCGGGCACTATTCAGCGGAGCCGAGCGGTTTCAACTATATGATTTTATTTCTGCTTACGGGGTTGAAGAGGACATTTTTGCCTACAGCAACAGTTTGGCAGCAGGTAGCGTTATGGTGCTTTGCAACAACTCTTCGAAGCAGATTTCTGGTCATATCGGGGTGCCGGTACCGATGGCCGACAAGGATGGGATTAGCTGCGTTAATGCTTGTAGTGTAGATCTGTCGGGTGATTTCGTTTTGATGACCGATATCGGTAGCGGTTGGCAATATCTGCAACCGTCCGGACAGCTCCGGCAGGGCGGTTCTTTTGATCTGCCCCCTTATTGTCATCGAGTGCTTACCGATTTCCACAGTGTTAGCGATAACGATGGGCGCTGGCAACAATTGTGGCAACGCTATGGTGACAGCGGGCGGCAGGATATGTACCTTGAGCATGCCAAGTTATTACTGCACCCGACTTGGGAACCGCTACAACAATTGTTACAAATATCTCGACCAGAGCGGTCGAAACGATTGCTTGCTGAACTTATCAAATCGGTAAAAACTGTTTATTCTCACCCCGAGCTAGCTACTATCGGCGACGCTTATTTTCTTGAAATTGCAACTACGGCAGTTTTTCCGAAGTTGGTACTGGCTAAAACTGCTTATTCTGACCTTGCGAACCTGCTGGCGGAGGCACTACCGCTTAACGGCAGGGGGTTGTTTCGGCTTTATGATCGTTGTTGTAATCACCGGCAGTTGCGTAAACTGTTGCAGTGTAACTATCACCAGGGGGTCGATTGGTTTGGAAAACTTGAATTTGCCAAGTTAGGGCAGGTGTTGCTTCAATATCAACTGTTTGTTGATCGTAAAAATATGGTGGAAAGTTCAACCGGCTGCCGTGATGCTGCCATCAAGCTGTTGCGGCAGCTGCAGAAAGATAACAAGCAGGCAGAACATTCTGGTTATCGGGTCGATAAGTTTTTGCAGCAGCTTGATCAAGCACCGACCGCTGCAGTGGTTATCCCGGCACAAGGTCGGGGGGGGATGAAGGTTCTATTTGTCGCTTCCGAAGCAACCCCATTTGCCAAGTCTGGAGGGCTTGCTGATGTGGTTGGTTCGTTACCCCGGGCATTGCGGCAACTAGGGTGCGATGTCCAGGTGGTGATCCCCAGTTATCGGATGGCGGAGCAGGGTGGGGTAGCATTAGCCAAAGGTGGTCACAGTGTTGAAATAACTCTCCAAGGGGTTGCTTATCGAGCCAGTTTGAAGCAGGCGGTCTATGATGGAGTCCCTTACTGGTTTATCGATACCCCCGAATTTTTTGATCGGGAGCAGCTCTATGGTACTGCCAACGGTGATTATGGCGATAACGGGTTGCGCTTCGGTTTCTTTGCTCGAGCGGTGCTGGAAATGGCAAAGGCGCTCGATTTTAAACCTGACTTGATTCATCTGCACGATTGGCAAGCCAGTCTGGTTCCGGCATTGTTGCAAAGTCACTATGCCGATCAGGAGTTTTTTGCCGGTACCAAAACATTGTTGACGATTCATAACCTCGGCTACCAAGGGATGTTTCCAGTAGCGCTGCTCAAAACTATCGATTTGCCTGCGGAGTTGGGTTCTGCTGCAGCCCTCGAATACTATGGGCAGATATCGATGCTGAAGGGGGGGATCACGTTTGCCGATCTGATCACCACGGTATCGCCAACTTACTGCAACGAAATCCAATTGGCAGAGATGGGGCACGGTTTTGATGGCTTGCTGCGATCCCGTCAGGGTGACCTCTCTGGTATTATCAATGGCATTGATCAGCGGATCTGGAATCCGGCTAGCGATGCTCATTTGAGCACCAATTATTCAGCGGCAAACCTGCGTGGCAAAGCGGTGTGCAAGAAAGGGGTGCAACAGGAACTCGGTCTGGAGCCAAATGGTGCCAAGCCTCTGATTGTCCTCATCAGCCGTCTCGATCCCCAAAAAGGGGTCAATCTGGTCGAGTCGATCTGGGGACAATTATTGCAGCGGGATATGCAGTTTGTTCTGCTTGGCTCCGGTAGTCAGGAACAGATGCAGTTCTGGCAGCAACAGCAGAATCGCTATCCGGGGCAGGTGTCGATTAATCTGACCTTTGATGAACCTTTCTCCCATCGACTTTATTCGGCTGCTGATGTGCTACTGGTTCCTAGCGTTTATGAGCCTTGTGGTTTAACGCAGATGATTGCTTTGACCTATGGCGCTTTGCCGGTAGTGCGGCGTACTGGTGGTCTGGCTGATACTGTTATTGATGTCGATGAAAATCCTGCTGCTGGTTATGGTTTTGTTTTTGATAACTCCGATCCCAGCGAGTTGTTGCGCAGTGTAGATCGTGCTTTGAAACTCTATGCACAACGTCGGAACTGGTTGAAAATAATCCGGCGGGGGATGAATCAGGATTTCAGTTGGGGCAATTCTGCTAAGTTGTATCTGGAGTTGTATCGGCGGGCTTGTGGATTTGAAAATTAAGGTTAAGAGCAGAACCGTCGGTTTGCGGACCGACAGCCGCCTTCATTTTCTTTGATCGCAAAGAAAACGAAGCAAAAGAAACTCTTTTTTATTTCTTTCGCGAGAGTCGCTGCGATATTTCAATGATGGATTTTGCGAATGGCTTTTCGGCTTCGTTGCGTCTTTTCGATATTGATTATGGGCGTGAAGAAAGTAGTGTACGGTAGACTGGTTGAGCGTTTTATCGCCCAACGAGACGTAAACGTCTCTAATGGCGAAAAAATCAAAACCTTTAAAACAAATGCTTCTGATTACCACTCCCCGTGTGACGCTGCCGTAGTGGAACGACTGATTTGAGAAAAAGAGCGGCAAATGTTTGAGCGTAGCGAGTTTTTGCCGCTCCTCAAAGCAG
>DAOWKG010000309.1 GCA_030639985.1 Desulfuromonadaceae bacterium | reverse complement strand
TGATGGCGTTAGCACGCAATATTTTTAATTCATTCACATGACTGATCAACGGAATCATGATTTCAGGGACAATAGTAAACCCTTCGTCCTTGACCAGTTCACATGCTGCTTCCATAATTGCTCGCACCTGCATGTCGTACACTTCTGGGTACGTGATACCAAGACGGCAACCACGATGCCCCAGCATTGGATTAAATTCATGCAAGCCTTCAACGTGACTCTTTACTTCTGAGAAACGGACACCCGCAGCATTGGCGAGTTCAGAAACGTCATCATCGGTCTGTGGTAGAAACTCATGTAGCGGTGGATCAAGAAGACGTATAGTGACCGGAAGCCCCTTCATTTCCCTGAAGAGACCAACAAAGTCACCTTTTTGCATCGGCAAAATCTTAGCCAATGCTTGCTGCCGGCCAGCAAGGTTGCCTGCCAGAATCATCTCCCTGACTGCCTGGATTCTATCACCTTCGAAAAACATATGCTCAGTTCGGCACAAACCAATTCCTTCCGCACCAAAATCGCGGGCTACCTTGGCATCGTGTGGGGTATCGGCATTGGTTCGCACCTTAAGGCGGCGGAACTTGTCTGCCCAAGCCATAAACTTGGCAAAGGTGCCACTGACCTCAGGTTGAATTTTAGGAACGATGCCAAGCATTACCTCGCCGACCGAACCATCCAACGTGATACTATCGCCCCGCTTGACAATTTGCCCCGATTTGGTAATAAACTGCTGTTTTTCATAATCAATTTTGATACCACTGCAACCAGAGACACAACACTTGCCCATCCCCCGGGCGACCACGGCAGCATGAGAAGTCATCCCGCCACGGGCAGTTAAAATCCCTTGCGCAGCATTCATACCGTGAATATCTTCGGGACTGGTTTCAATCCGCACCAAAATAACTTGCTTCTTCAAACGCGTCTGTTCTTCAGCTTCATCGGCATTGAAAACGACCTGACCGCTAGCAGCGCCCGGAGAAGCAGGTAATCCTTTGGCTATAACATCTTTTTCCGCTGCGGGATCCAGGGAGGGGTGTAATAACTGGTCAAGTTGATCGGGGTCAACCCTAAGCACGGCTTCCTTCTCGGTAATTAATCCCTCTGCGACCATGTCTACCGCAATGCTGATAGCTGCTTGAGCGGTACGTTTACCGGTTCGGGTCTGCAACATATAGAGATGACCTTTTTCGATCGTAAACTCAATATCCTGCATGTCTTTATAGTGCTTTTCAAGGGTGTTGCGAACCTCAACTAACTGGGCATAACTTTCGGGCATAACATCTTCCATTGCCGGAAGGTCACCGTCTTCATGTTTAACCCTATTAATCGGTTGTGGAGTTCTAATGCCGGCGACAACATCTTCTCCCTGTGCATTGACCAGATACTCACCATAGAAATAGTTTTCACCGTTAGAGGGATCACGGGAGAATGCGACACCGGTGGCACAGTCATCGCCCATATTGCCGAAAACCATCCCCTGAACACTTACTGCAGTACCCCAGGCAGATGGGATACCATGCAACTTGCGGTAAGTTACAGCACGAGGTGTCATCCAAGAACCAAAAACTGCCCCGATCGCCTCCCACAATTGTTCCATTGGATCTTCAGGAAATACTTCACCCAAATTTTCTTGATAACAAAGCTTAAATTCACCCACCAACTGCAATAGGTCGATAGAGGTAAGATCGGTATCAAGCTCAACCTTGCGGTCATCTTTTTTTTGCGCCAAGATCCGGGCAAAAGCTTCACCGTTCATCCCTTTGACAACATTGGCATACATCTGAATAAAACGTCGGTAAGAATCGTAGGCAAAACGGGGATCGTTACTCTGGTTAATGACCCCCTGAATGGTTTGATCATTCAGTCCCAGATTCAAAACGGTATCCATCATCCCCGGCATCGATGCCCGGGCACCGGAGCGCACCGACACCAGCAAGGGGTTCTGGCTATCACCGAAGCCCTTGCCCATTTGCTTTTCAAGGGTTTTTAATGCCTTGGCAACTTCTTCACGCAGACCAGTTGGATACCCTTTTTCATTAGCATAATATGCCTTACAAACTTCTGTTGTCAGGGTAAACCCCGGTGGCACTGGCAAACCAATAGCGGTCATTTCAGCAAGGTTAGCACCCTTACCTCCCAACAATTCCTTTTTAGAGCCATCACCATCGGCCTTACCATTACCAAAAGCATAAACATATTTAGACATTTTTCCTGCTCCTTAAGTGCAAAGAAATTGACTATCGACATTAGTCGTGCAAAAGCATGCTAAACTTAATCAAGCAATCCGGCTGAAATCGGCAATCCCTTTAAATAAACCAGAAATACTGGTCAACAATGCCAGACGATTATTCTTAACCGCAACATCATCCACCATGACCATAACACTATCGAAAAAAGAATCGACCGGTTCACGTAATTCCGAAATAGTTGCCAAAGCATTGGTATAGTTATGCGCCTTAACATCTGCAGCTACTTTTTGTTCAACCTCTTGCAACCGGGCAAAAAGTATCTTTTCACTATCATCGGTCAACAAAGCCGGATCAACTGGTTGGTCTAACCCACCTTTAATAATATTACCTACTCGTTTAAAAGCAACCGCCAATGGCTCAAAATCGTCCCGTTGTTTGAGGACAGAAAGTGCTTTTATCCGCTCAAATGCAACTACTGGCTCAACAAATGAAGCACTTAAAACGGCATCAATAACATCAACGGGGTAATCTTGCCCCGACAGCAGGTTGACTAAACGCATCCGAATAAATTCGACCACATCGGCGCTAACCTCTTCGCCAGAACGTTGCCGCTTACTATCCAGCAACTCGACACTTTGAGCCACCAGTTCCGGGATGGAGATCGCATAACCACGATCCATAATAATTGCCAGGACACCAATTGCGCTACGCCGCAAAGCATAAGGATCAGCGGTTCCGGTAGGGATCAAACCAACGCTAAAGCAACCGCAAATAGTATCAATTTTATCTGCCAGCGAAACAAAGGCGCCGATATCATCACTCGGCAACACTCCACCAGCCTGGGTCGGCAAATAATGCTCATAAATCGCTGTGGCTACCCGCTTATCCTCACCTTCGAGCAGGGCATACTCACGCCCCATGACTCCCTGTAGCTCCGTGAATTCACCGACCATGCCGGTCTCCAAATCACATTTTGCCAACAATGCGGCACGCTTGGTCAGTTCTACATCTGCCGGAGCTATTTTTTGCGCTAAATTAGCGGCAAGAGTACTGAACCGTTCAATTTTTTCAAAGCTGGTTCCCAACTTCGCCTGATAGACAACTTTTTTCAACGCTTCGAGACGCGTCTCCAGCTTATTCTTCTGATCCTCTTGCCAGAAGAACATGGCATCCGCCAAACGTGCCTTAAGAACCCGTTCATTCCCAGCAACTACCACCTGTGGATCTTTAGTCAACGTATTGGCAATGGTAACAAAGTGGGGCAACAACTTGCCCTGATCATCGACCAGAGTAAAATAACGTTGATGCTCACGCATACTGGTAATTAATAGTTCTGGTGGCAGTTGCAAAAAAACATCTTCAATCGTTCCGGCAAGCGCCTGTGGGGTTTCTACCAAAAAAACAACTTCATCCAACAGAGCCGCATCGGGATTTATTTTACCCCCAAGTTGCTGCTCCAACACTGCTAATTGCTCAACAATCAACTTGCGCCGTTTTTCAATCTCAGGGATAACGTGGTGTTCCTCAGCTTGAACCAGATAATCTTCCACTCCAGTAACAGTAAATTCCTGTGGCGCCATAAAACGATGCCCCCGAGACAAATTGCCACTATCGATATCACCAATAGTAAACGGGACAATTTCGCCCCCATAGGTGGCGACAATCCAATGGATCGGGCGGACAAAACGGATATCTAGATCTTTCCAGCGCATCGATTTTTTAAACGGAATACTGGTGATCATACTGGTTAGTATTGTTGGTAGTTGGGTTGCCGAATCTCCCCCTTCGATAACCTTGGAGAGAAACAGATACTCCCCTTTATCGGTCTTTATGGTTTCGAGTTCTTCGACACTGACACCATTCTTTTTAGCAAATCCGACCGCCGCCTTGGTTGGTTTACCATCTTGACCAAAGGCAATTTTTGCCGGTGGTCCGGTCACTTCCAGCACCTGACGCTGTTGTTGGCGGGCAACATCTGCAACCGTTATCGTCAACCGTCTCGGGGTGGCAAAGGTACGGATTTCACCATAACCGATTCGAGCATTATCAAGCTCTTGACAGAGTAGGCGTTGCATATCTTTCAGGGCTTTAGGGATAAATCCGGCAGGGATTTCTTCGGTACCCAATTCAAGAAATAATTCTGCTGACATTTCTTTCTCCAAAAGTGAAACCTCAGTTGCTACTCACAACGGAGGAAATAATCATTTTTTTAATAGCGGGAATCCAAGTTTTTCACGCTGTTTCAAATAACCTTCGGCACACATTTTTGACATATTGCGTACCCGACCGATATAACCGGCACGCTCTGTTACCGATATCGCACTCCGTGCATCGAGAAGGTTAAATACGTGAGATCCTTTGAGGACAAAGTCATAGGCAGGAAAAACCAAATCCTTTGCGGCCAACTTGACACACTCTTTTTCATACATCTTGAATAGCTCAAACAGCATATCGGTATCGGCTTCTTCGAAATTGTATTGGGAGAACTCAACTTCGGTCTGGTGGTGGATATCGCCATACTTGATGCCTTCGACCCATTCAAGGTCGTAGACATTGTCTACCCCTTGCAGGTACATGGCAATCCGCTCACAACCGTAAGTAATCTCACCAGAGATGGGTTTCAAATCGATACCACCACACTGTTGAAAATAGGTAAACTGGGTGATTTCCATTCCGTCAAGCCAGACTTCCCAGCCAAGCCCCCAAGCACCGAGAGTCGGCCCTTCCCAGTTATCCTCGACAAAACGGATATCGTGTGCCAACGGATCGATACCAAAACTTTTGAGAGAATTTAGATAGAGATCCTGGATATTCTGCGGTGATGGCTTCAAAATAACCTGAAACTGGTAATAGTGTTGCAACCGATTGGGGTTTTCACCATAACGGCCATCAGTAGGACGGCGTGAGGGCTCAACATAGGCAACATTCCATGGTTCTGGCCCTAATACCCGTAAAAAAGTGGCGGGATTAAAGGTTCCAGCCCCTTTTTCAATATCGTACGGTTGCTGAATTATACAGCCTTGTTCAGCCCAATAGTTCTGTAGCGAAAGAATTAAATTCTGAAAAGTCACATTGCCTCCAATAAAGCAGAAATCGACCTCTATAGCAGGTGATAGAAAGTATAAAATTGATGGGGGAGTTTAGCCCCCACCCCTGTAGATGTCAAGGTTTGCCGGGGTTATATTCAGGATAGGAATTTGAGAGATTTAGGTTGTCGAGGTAAATTCAGTTCTAAAACCTGCTTAAAGATCAAAGTCGCCTCATGAACAGTTTTCTGGCCGAAACTAAACCCTTCAAACTGACGATGAGATACCTTAAGCGACCGCGCCAGAGAGCCGATTGTAGCTAGGTCAACTACCGCACCGGTAAACCCGGCACAAGCAAGACAAAGACTCCCACCACGGGCAGCATCAAAGCGGATATCCTCATGGTCAAAAATTTTCAAACATTCACTACAATGAAGTAAATGGGGCATGTATCCCAACAGGTAAATCAAACGCAACTCAAAAAGGAGCCGGGCCGTGGTTTCGTCACCGCTAGCGGCAAGATAATCGAGATAACTACAGAGAAGTTCAAAAATATGTAAATGCGGCTGCCCTTCCTCCAACAACAAACCAACCAATTCGACCCCGTAACTGGCCAAAGCCAGCCGCAGTAAAGAATCTCGCAGCCCGAAACGTGAGTTAATCAACTCAGCATCCTGCAGCAGCCAAAATGACCCCCGTCCCAACTTCCACTGAAAAACTGCTTGGGTAAATGGCTCCAGAACCGCACCAAACCGCTTGCGACTCTTACGAGCCGACTTGGCAAACCCTTGCTGTAAACCGTACTCTGCTGTAAACAGGGTCAGGATGATATCCGCTTCACCATAATTGGTGTGACGTAATACCAACGCTTCACAACTGTGTGATTGCTGCACCATGACTAGACTGTAGGCTCAATGATGAATCGTTTTTACTTGAGCAAATAGGGGAGAAACAACGTTGCAGTACTAAAATAGATCAGAATACCGGTAATATCATTCACCGTTTGCACAATCGGACTTGAAGCTATTGCTGGATCTATACCAACTTTTTTGAAAAAAGCAGTAACCAAAACCCCCATACAAGCTGCCAAAGTAATAGCTGTCACCATTGCCACCCCAACGACAATACCAAAATAAGCATTTTGATGCCAAACAGTTGCCACCGTAGCAATGGTCAACCCACAGACGATGCCCATGATTAACCCAACCCGCAACTCTTTCAAAAAAATCCGCTGCAACATCGAAAAATCGACCCTGCCGGTAGCAAAACCACGTACCAGTATTGTTGAAGTCTGACTACCAACATTACCACCCATACCGGTAATAACCGGGATAAATGATATCAACATAATCGCTTGCTCCAAGGTCGCCTTGAAGTGCCACATAAGGGTACCGGTCACAACCCCACCGACCAGTGTCGTTAACAACCATGGCAGCCGCAACCTGGCAATACGTAATGATTTGTAACCCAAAAGCATTTCTTCTTCGGTAGTACCTGCCATCCGCAGGATATCTTCGGTGGCTTCATCACGCATGACATCGATAACGTCATCAACCGTTATCAATCCAAGCAATTTGCCTTGGTCATCGACAACTGGAATTGCGAGGATGTTATATTTAGCAACCAGAGCAGCAACCTCTTCCTGATCCATGTCGGTTCTAACCCGCATCACGTTGGTAGACATAATGTCGCTAAGTTTAGTTTGCGGCGGAACAGTTAGCAACTGGCGTAATGACAAGACTCCAACCAAGTGATTATGCTCATCGGTCACATAAACATAGAAAACCATCTCGTAGTCTTCGGAATCTTGCAGCGCGGCAATAGCTTCCTTAACAGTGAGGTTCTGCCCCAAAGAAAAGACATCGGTCGACATAATACCGCCTGCGGTATCCTCATCGTAACCAAGCAACTCTTCGGTGCCATCTTCATGATCGTCCTGAAGTTGGGATAAAATATCTTCGGCCAATTCATCGGGCAAACAACGGATAAACTCGGCACTATCGTCATTTGCCATTTCCCGTACAATCGTAACCAGATAGTCTTTATCCAACAACACGGCAAGGCCTGGTACCGAATCGGCTTCTAATTCTGCCAAAATATCGGCAACCCGCTCTATTTCAGGCACCATATCGAGCAATGATTTTTGCTCATGAAACTCAAAATAACGGAACAAATGGGCGATATCAGAGGGGTGAGTTTTCCGCAGAGCATTCTTCAGGTTTGTAGTTGCGCCCCGATGCAGCAGTTTTCTGACCGAGTCACGCAAAACTTTCATTTTATTTTCATGCATATAAATCACCTGAGAAATTCAGAAATATTTGACCACTACGAAAAACTAGTGCTCTGGATATCTTAAACATTCGCAAGATACAAAGGGTTAAGGTGTCCTGAGTACTAGCACTCAAACACCACAGTGTCAACGCGCTAAACTGCAGCTTAAAACGACAACAGGGGGCAAAGAAATAATTCTCTGCCCCCTGCTAATTGCCAATTACAGTTGTTGAACGAAACTATATTATGCTGTTTCTACCTCAGCAACTTTTTCTTCGGTATCAGTATTTTCGCTTTTAGGTGCGGCCTCATAACCTTCTTCAACCATCTCAAAAACACACATCGGAGCATTATCACCCTGACGATTTACGAGCTTGATGATTCGGGTATAGCCACCGGGACGATCTGAAAAACGGGGAGCTATCATTTCGAATACTTTTGCAACAATCTTCGGGTCACGGATAACTTGAAGAGCCTGACGGCGTGCATGCAGATCACCTCGCTTACCTAAAGTGATCATTTTATCGACCAGCTTACGCAACTCTTTAGCACGGGTAACAGTAGTAGTGATCTTCTCATACTCAAAAAATGAGGTCACCATGTTACGCATCATGTGCTGACGATGATCTGGTTTACGGCCTAATTTTCTGCCGGACTTATTGTGACGCATTATTCTGTTCCTTTCAAAAAACCAACTGCAGGGTAACTATTCTTCGTCCTGACCCTTTTGGATCAACTTTAAATAATCGGGATCTGGAAAACCTTCCAGTTTCACCCCAAGTCCCAAACCCATATCAGAGAGTATATCTTTAATTTCATTCAGAGATTTTCTACCAAAATTTTGCGTTTTCAGCATTTCAGCTTCAGACTTCTGAACCAGCTCACCAATCAGGTTAATTTGCGCATTTTTTAGACAGTTAGCACTTCGAACTGAAAGTTCCAATTCTTCAACCGAACGGTAGAGGTTTTCGTTAACCTTATGTTTTTCGTTATCCTCAACCTCAACTACCGGTTCATCGGTTTCATCAAAATTGATGAATATTTGCAACTGTTCTTTATAAATTTTTGCCGCAAAAGCAACTGCATCTTCAGGCTTGACACTACCATCGGTATAAACCTCAAGGGTCAATTTATCGTAATCGGTGATTTGTCCGACCCGAGCATTGGATACATTATAGTTGACTTTTGCAATTGGCGAAAAGATCGCATCAATTGGAATAGTACCTACCGGAGCATTGTCATCACGATTCTTATCTGCTGACACATAGCCTTTGCCCATAGCAACGGTCATGTCTACTTCCAACTGAGTCTCATCACCACAAGTGGCAATATGATGATCAGGATTGAGGATTTCAACATTACTATCGGTAATGATGTCCCCGGCCTTGATTACACCAGCACCTTTTTGTACGATGCGTACATTGCGATCGTCATGACCATGGATACGCACCTTTACCCCTTTTAGATTAAGGATAATATCGGTGACATCCTCAGTTACGCCAACAACACTGGAGAACTCGTGCTGAACATTTTTTATCCGCACTGAGGTTATTGCAGCACCCTGCAACGAAGACAAAAGAATGCGACGTAATGAGTTACCTAGAGTCGTACCAAACCCACGCTCGAACGGCTCAGCAACGAATTTACCATAAGTTTCATTCAATTCAGTTGCTTCGAGACGTGTCGGTTTAATCAGGTCTCTCCAGTTTTTGTACATATATCAATTCTCCCTCTCAAGAATTCCTGATGAGGTTATAAATTACTTAGAGTAAAGTTCAACGATCAATTGTTCCTGGAACTCTGGAGTAGTCAGTTCACTACGCACTGGTAGAGTTTTGATTGTACCCTTGAAAGCATCACGCTCAAGCTCAACCCATGATGGCACTCCACGACGCATTACACTGTCAAGAGATTCATTGATACAAGCAACTTCACGACTCTTCTCACGCAAACTCACGACATCATTAGGACGCACCAAGTAAGAAGGAATATCAACCTTCTGCTCATTCACCTGAAAATGTCCATGGCGAACCAAGGTTCTAGCCTGTGCCCGCGAGACGGCAAAACCGAGGCGATAGATTACACTATCAAGGCGACGCTCAAGCAGCATCAACAGGTTTTCACCGGTTACACCTTTCATACCATCAGCCTTAGAGAAATAAAGTCTAAACTGCTTCTCCTGCAGACCATAGGTACGCTTCATCTTTTGCTTTTCACGCAACTGGGTACCATAATCGGAGACCTTGGTACGCCGCTGTCCATGCTGACCTGGAGCATAATTACGCCGCTCAAGAGCACATTTATCGGTATAACATCTGTCCCCTTTTAGGAACAGTTTAGAATTTTCTCTTCTGCACTGACGGCAGACTGGACCAGAGTATCTAGACAACTTCTTCCTCCTTGATGCTTAAACGCGACGGCGCTTGGGTGGACGGCAACCATTGTGTGGTATAGGGGTTACGTCCTTTATCATTGTAACTGTCAAGCCAGCTAATGAAAGTGCACGTAAAGCAGATTCACGTCCACTGCCTGGACCCTTAACATAGGCCTCTACCGAACGCATACCATGTTCCATCGCTTTTGTTGCAGCATCTTCAGCAGCAATCTGAGCAGCAAATGGGGTACTTTTACGAGAGCCCTTAAACCCTTTGGCACCGGATGTAGACCAAGCTACAACATTACCTACAGGATCACAGATAGTTACAATAGTATTGTTAAAGGTCGATTGAATATGAACTACACCTTTAGCAATATTCTTTTTTTCGACCTTTTTACGCCCGACTTTTTTACCTGATTTAGCCATGATTACTCCGCTTATTTCTTCTTGCCGGCAACTGTTTTCTTCGGTCCCTTACGAGTCCGAGAATTATTTTTGGTATTCTGACCACGTGCAGGCAAACCTCTACGATGTCGTAACCCACGATAACAACCAAGATCCATCAATCGCTTCATATTCATGGTTATTGTACGCCGCAAATCACCTTCTACCTGGCAATCAGCACCTACAATTTCACGAATTTTTGCTAATTCTGACTCGGTCAAATCATCAGTACGAGTATTAAAATCAATCCCGGCCTGAGAAAGAACTTTTTGGGATGTAGTGCGACCAATTCCATAGACATAAGTCATGGCCACTTCAATGCGTTTATTACGCGGTAAATCGACTCCAGCAATACGTGCCAATTTTTCCTCCTAGGGACTTATCCCTGACGCTGCTTGTGTTTGGGATTCTCGCAGATGATCCTGATAACACCTTTGCGTTTGATAACCTTGCATTTATCACAGATCTTCTTAACCGAAGCTCTAACCTTCATTTTGAGATCCTTTTCCTATCAATTTCGCCTATCAACAAATGATAGATCCAACATTCATTCTTTAGTTTACAATACGGGTCAGTATTTCCGGCCCATTTTCGGTAATTGCTATTGTGTGCTCAAAATGAGCCGATAGTTTTCCGTCAACTGTTACTGCCGTCCAACCATCATCTAAAATCTTAACGCCTGACAAACCAACATTCACCATCGGCTCAATCGCCAGCGTCATTCCTGCTTTCAACCTTGGCCCCCGACCTGGGGTGCCATAATTTGGTATCTGTGGATCCTCGTGCAGTTGTCGTCCAATTCCATGGCCAACAAACTCACGCACAACACTGAAAC
>DAOWKG010000218.1 GCA_030639985.1 Desulfuromonadaceae bacterium | reverse complement strand
TCGGTTTACTCAAGCGTGGCAACTTAATAGCAGTAATAATATCTTTGATTTTAAAATGGAGACTGATAAATCCGGCAGCCAAAATACCAATCAATATTCCAAGCAACACATAGAGACCGATTTCCCAGAAGTTACCTAAAACATATGGTGGTGCCACCACCTCAGAAACATTACCCAACAGGGCGCGCGACACAACCGTTGCCATCCCGCTGGAGATAACGATTGAGGTAAAACTGGCTACTTCAAAAGAGGAGAGGAGGACAATTTCGGTCGCAAAGAAAACCCCGGCGAGGGGAGCATTAAAGGTCGCAGCAACCCCGGCTGCAGCACCGCAAGCCACCAGAACTTTAATCCGGTCACCACTCATTTTGAACATTTTGCCGAACTGACTGCCGATAGCACCGCCGATCATAGCAATCGGCCCTTCCTGCCCGGCACTACCACCGGTACCAAGGGTGATGGCAGAAGCAAATCCTTTAGTGAACAGAGGACGAAACGGTAACTTGGCTCCTTTAAGATTGACCTTGACCAAAAAACCGGCAAAGCCACCCTTAATATCGTCAGCGAAGAATATCCACATCGGAATCAGCAATAACCCGCCAATAGCGGGGAGAAACATCACCAATACCCGCTCTGGCGTCCAATGCTCCAACGATATATCAAACAGTTCCAGGCTCTGCTCCACAACTAACCAATGGATCAATTCAATCGTTTTGCGAAATAGATAATTCCCCAAACCACCAAGTAAACCAACAATTACCGCCAGGATAATTAGAAAAGTATTATCGCTTATTTTCAAATGTTTGAGCAGATACAAGATCGGCCGCTGCAATTTTGACATGTCTAAATAATCCAGCTTTCATAACACCGTGATTAACGGCTTACTAATTTCCCAAAAAAATTAAAATATGGTGGAAAATTGGACATTTTGTCCCATATTTACAGTTCAATAAACCAAACAATAATATTTACGCCAAGGCTTCCTGCAGGTCAAGGAATGAAGCGAAGAATAGTGAAAGATAGGGATAAATTGATCAAATCAAGCGGTTATTTTCTTAAAGTCCAAGGAACTTAATTGCCCCACCGCACAAAAACACCGTAAGTCCGGCCAGAGCGTGAGAATATCTTTGCCCTTGAGGAAATGATAGTTTCGAAAAGCTGTAGAATGAAGCCATGACACAAGCGAGCATCGTTACTATTGTAACCAAGCCAAATACCACTGCCACGATTATCACTGCTACCGTACTCAATTTGGCGGCAGGATACATAATCAGCGGAATCAGTGGTTCACAAGGACCGAGGACAAAGATTACAAACAGAACCCAGGGGGTCACATGGGCAGATTTCCCCTGGTCGTGAACATGAGAATGACCACCTAGGTGGGAGTGGTGGTGGGAATGAATCACACCATCGGCGTGCTCGTGCTGGTGCTCATGCGATCTCACTTTCAATGCCCGTCGGATGCCCCAGATAAAATAGAGCAATCCAAAAACGAGCAAAAACCAAGCTGCCATATCGCCACGTAACGATTCAATCGATTCCAGCTTAAAAACTACAATACCCAGAAAAACCCCAATCAATCCAAGGATGATCGACCCCATGACGTGGCCAAGCCCACACACGAGGGTAATTACAGCTGTCCTGGTGCCACTCCAACCTTTCGCCTTGGCCATAGCGATAAAGGGGAGATAGTGATCCGGGCCAAGGATGGTATGAATAAAACCAATACTGGCGGCGCTTCCCGCAAGAATAAAAATTTCATTGGTCATAAATAAAGCCCCTTGAATTCCCCTGATAAACAGTTCTACCCCAAAACTCGCTGCAACTATTTATTTCACTAGTGAAAAGGTAGCATAATTTATCGAATTATCACGCCAATTCAGCCAAATGAATGGCAGTTTTTTGTCACTACATCTATCTAAACCAGCATTTTTTGCACATAATCACCCCAGCTGCAACCCTGTCGATTATGCAACTAACCGATTATTAAGCAACGGTTAGAAAGTGTTTATAGCGGAACGAAATTTGCTTATATTTTAGTAGTTCTAAACCTTGATCGAGAGGCTGGACATGGACATTCTTCGCTGGGGAACGATAATAATTGCTATTTTTTGGCTACTGGCCTGTACCGGGCCACAGGTTAACCATAAACCAGGGGGGAAGAACTCATCAACTCTGGCCGTGACAAAAACGCTGACGCACACCCCTGCAAAGGTAGTAGCGACCGCTCGCAGTGTATTGGGAACCCGTTATCGTTACGGTGGTGACAATACTGATGGTTTCGATTGTAGCGGGTTGGTCAGTTATGCGTATCGGAGTATAGGCATCACCGTACCTCGAAGTTCAAGTGAACAGTTTCGCCAGTCAATCCCGGTACCGCTACATAAACTACAACCGGGGGATCTCCTTTTCTTCCGCCTTAATCCGCCGAAAATTTCTCATGTTGCCATCTACGACCATGAAGGTCGTTTTATTCACGCCCCTTCATCCGGCAAGCAAGTCGGTTATGCCTCACTCAGCAACCCCTATTGGCGTGATCACCTGGTAGCTGCGGGACGCTTCTGAGACACCTGTGGTCAAGTCTGCCGTTGACCTTTAAGACTATCAAAACCTGTTCAGGCAACTCTGCTTTATAGTGATGGAGGAAACGTTTCCTGCCATTCAGCACTGGTACTTAAATCTGCCCCTCATGGCGTAGTTTAGTCAGGTGAGATTCGATATTACACATTGCGAATGGTACCAGATGAGCATCAATCTCCGGATAGATAATATCTAAAATTTCTTTTTTAGTTTTGCCACTATTGTGGCTTGCATGAATTTCCATTTCCCGATCACGACGATGTTGCAGAGTGGCTTGCAAACGAAAAGTACTGCGCATTGGCATGCCATGAGAGGGGACAATAACTGCTGGATTCATG
>DAOWKG010000050.1 GCA_030639985.1 Desulfuromonadaceae bacterium | reverse complement strand
GTTGGCAACTTTGCATGAAGCTGCTGCTGCCGGAGTTGATCTCCTTCTTGATATCGATTGTCAGGGGGCAGCCCAGTTAAAGAAGAATTATCAGCAGGCGGTATTCATTTTTATTCTGCCGCCAGATTATGTTGAGTTGGAAAAACGGCTACGTGGCCGTGGTACCGATGACGAGGCGGTAATCTTCCGCCGGTTACAAAATGCTCAAAAAGAGATTCCCCAAGCGTGCTGGTACGATTATCTGGTAGTTAATGATGATTTTAAGTCTGCTCGGGAGCAATTGATCGCAATAATTAAGGCAGAGCGTTGCCGCAGTTTTCGTACGGCATCTCTGTTGGATAAGTTTACTATAAAGGGAGATAAATAAATGGCACGTGTTACTGTAGAAGATTGTTTAGAAGTTATTCCCAACCGGTTTTTATTAGCAATGGTAGCAGCTAAGCGCGCCAAGCAGCTGTATAAAGGTGCTGAGCCGCTGATTGAAAATAAATCATCAAATAAAAAAATTGTTTTGGCATTGCGGGAAATTGCTGCAAATAAGATTGACTTTGAGATACCGACAAGAAAGTAGTCTTTACCTCTGGTAAAGGCTGTTTGTAACTGTTCGGGTGGCTGTAGCCGCCCGAATTGAGTTTTTGCTAGAGTCAGTCGTGCAGTTCATGTTGCGTGGGCTGAGTTTTTTGGCTACCCTCTGCCTTAATGTCACGATATAGAAGTTATATAGCATTATTTCTTAAAATGATGAGTCGGATATCATATCTCCGAACCCGTTTATGATTACATTTGAAGATATCTTTGCACAACTGAGCAAATATAATTCTCAGGCAGACGGTGAACTATTGATCCGTGCTGCTGAGTTTAGTGCTCGTTCCCACCCAGATCAAACGACCGATAATGGTCGAAATTGTCAGCAACATGCCCTCGAAGTCGCAGCTATTCTGGTACGCCTTAAAGTTGATGAAACAACCTTGGTTGTTGGCATCCTCCACAATTCTCTCCAGTCTGGAAAAATCACCAAAGAGGAACTGATTGATGGATTTGGTCGGGAAGTTTGTGACTTAATTGAGGTCGGGAATAAGATCAGTGCCATCCCATATCGGCAAAGTAGCCAGCAGCAGGTTGAAAGTTTTCGCAAAATGTTTGTTGCTATGGCTCGTGATTTGCGGGTGATATTGGTTTATCTGGCCGTACGATTGAGTGATATGCGCAATATAGGCTGTCGAACCGAGCAGGATCAGATCTTCTACTCGCGGGAAACGCTAGAAATTTACGCCCCCTTAGCAAATCGTCTCGGGATAAGTTGGCTCAAGGGTGAATTGGAAGATTTGTCCCTTCAAGTTCTCGAACCCGAAAAATATGCAGAACTTACCCAGCGAATTACGGCGCATAAAGAAGAACGCAGAGAATATGTTGCCACTGTGCGTGAGCAGATTTGTACTTTATTGGCTGAGAGTAAAATTTCTGGAGAGGTGACCGGTCGGTTTAAACATTTTTATTCTGTTTATCGAAAGATGGAACGTACCGGTGTCGGGCTGGATCAGATTTATGATTTAACCGCTTTCCGTGTGTTAGTTGATTCGGTGCGTGAATGTTATGAGGTTCTAGGTTTGATCCATGCGAATTGGAAGCCGGTACCGGGCCGTTTTAAAGACTATATTGCAATGCCCAAGACCAACATGTATCAATCGCTGCATACGACAGTAATTGGCCCTTTTGGTGAGCGGATCGAAGTACAAATTCGTACCCGGCAAATGCATCGGATCGCCGAAGAGGGGGTCGCCGCCCATTGGAAGTATAAGGAGGGTGGCCCTGTCGCCGTGACGGGACGTGATGATCAACGTTTTAATTGGCTGCGTCAAGTATTGGAGTGGCAACGGGATGTAAGCACAGATTGGAATGCCTCCGATACTTCTATTATCGATCTTTTCCCCGAAGAGGTTTATGTTTTTACCCCGAATGGTGATGTAAAAGAACTTCCTCACGGGTCATGCTCTATCGATTTTGCTTATGCCATTCATACCGGAGTTGGTCAGCAGTGTGTTGGGGCTCGTATCAATGGTAAGCTTTCGCCACTAAAGACGGTACTGAAAAACGGTGACATCGTTGAGGTGTTGACGTCAGCACATCAAACTCCGAGCAAAGACTGGCTCTCTTTTGTAAAAACATCGAAGGCGCGCAATAAAATTCGCCATTGGGTTAAATCAGAGCAGCGCGAAAAAAGTATTGAGATCGGCCGGGAATTGCTGGAAAAAGAGTTGCGCAAACATAGCTATAGCATGAAGCGGGCAATGGCTCTTGATAGTTTTGAATTTGCAGTTAATGAATTGGGGTTTAAGACTGCAGATGATGTTTTCGCAACGGTTGGCTATGGTAAGCTCTCTGCTGGTCAGGTTGTTTCACACGTCTTACCCCGTGAGGAACTGAAGAAGCAGGCTGGCAAACCGGGTCCCCTCGGGAAGGTCTTGGCAAAACTTGGTCGACGTAAGCCACAGAGTGCCATTTTGATCGGTGGCATCGATAATGTGATGGTCCGTTTTGCTAACTGTTGTAATCCGTTACCAGGCGAACCCGTCACTGGTTTTATAACCCGTGGACGTGGCTTGGCAGTGCATGCCGAAAATTGTTCTCAGGTATTAGCCAGCGATCCAGAGAGACGAGTCGATGTCGAATGGGATATGCAGCGTAAAACTACTCGTCCGGTTAAAATTCAGGTGTTCAGCTCTGATCAAAAGGGGATGCTGGTAGGTATATCTGGTGCGATTGCTGATGCCGATGCTAATATTTTCAGCGCCAGTGTCCATTCTCGTGGCGACTTGAAAGGAACTAATCTGTTTGAGATTGATGTCGAAAATCTTGAACATTTGAATCGCGTGATACGTGCAATCAAGAAGGTTAAGGGGGTAAATAGGGTTGAACGGATCAGAAATTAGCAGTTCGCAAGGATATTGATTATGGCATTTACTAAAATTGAGACACCCAAAGCACCAGCAGCAATTGGCCCTTATTCTCAGGCGATAAAGGTTGGTAGTTTTGTCTATTGCTCCGGTCAGATACCGTTGGTTCCAGAAACTGGAGAAATAATTGCGGGCGGGATTGCTGAACAGACCCATCAGTGTTTGCAAAACTTGCAGCGGGTTCTGGCTGCCGCCGGGGCAGATTTCGATGCGGTAGTTAAAACTACAATTTATCTTGCCGATCTCGATAGTTTTTCGGTGGTAAATGATATTTATGCTGGCTATTGCGGTGAAATTGCTCCAGCACGAGCTACGGTAGAGGTTGCCGGTTTGCCCAAGGGAGCACTGGTTGAAATTGATGCAATTGCCTGTGTGGGGTAGTTGTTTGTGCGATATGACGACAAAAAGGGATGGCCTTAACAGCCATCCCTTTTTGTTTAGATTTTTATGTCAGTTTTAACTCAAACTACTTTTTGAACTTTGTTTGAGCGGATACAGCGGGTGCAAACCTTGATGGTCTTAACCGAACCATTACGGATGGCACGGATTTTTTGTAGATTTGGATTCCACACAGTACGTGTTTTGTTGTGTGCGTGGCTGACATTATTTCCGGTTACGGGTTTTTTCCCGCAGATTTCACATTGCTTAGACATCTTATCAATCCTCCTGGAAGTTTCGAACGCACATTACTAGCATATGTCGTTTATAGAAGCAAATAGTTTCAGAGTTAAATTATCGAATATCGGCTGGTAAATTGTCATTACTAAAAACTTGTAAACCGTTTTTC
>DAOWKG010000258.1 GCA_030639985.1 Desulfuromonadaceae bacterium | reverse complement strand
TATTCCCGTGATGCTGCCATCCAGGCATTTTCATCAACCCACTTCAACATTATCCCGCCAAATAAATAGCCGTGATGATTTAAATGTTCTGGACGTACCAAAGTGAAATTATCCATTTTTACAACTCCTGCTAGCTTCGTACTGTTCTTCAGCATGATACGAAGAGCGTACCAATGGTCCCGCTTCAACATGGGCAAAGCCGAGGGCAAACCCTTTCTCGGCATAATCTGAAAATTCTTGTGGCGGCACATAACGCTGTACCGGAAAATGGTCTTTAGTTGGAGCCAGGTATTGTCCCAAGGTCAACAACTGACAGTCGTGCGCACGCAAATCCGCCATCACCTGCAAAACTTCCTCCTCCGTTTCCCCCATTCCCAACATTAATCCAGATTTAGTAATAATTTTACCATCCTGAGATTGTATAGCAGCAAGGAGTTCAAGGGTTCGCTTATATTCGGCTTCGGGGCGAACCTGCCCATAAAGTCTGGGAACCGTTTCGACATTATGTCCAATAATATCAGGTTTTTCGGCTACGATAGTGGCAAGGGCGGCGTGATCGCCCTGCAAATCTGAAATTAACAATTCAATCCGACAATCACGAGTCAAATTACGAATTTCTCTGATCAAAGCGACAAACTGACTGGCGCCACCATCGGCAAGATCGTCACGAGTTACGGTGGTAATAACTGCATGGTTGAGCTCCAGCTCATAAATGGCCGTCGCTACCTTGAGCGGTTCATCGGGATCTGGTGGTTCAAGTTGCCCATTGGCAACGTTACAAAAGCGACAGTGGCGGCTGCAAATATTACCAAGAATCATAAAGGTCGCCGTCCCCTGACTCCAACATTCCCCCTGATTGGGACAGGCAGCACTACGACACACCGAATTGAGCCCATTGAGACGATGGTAACGGTCAATCTTGGTATAGTTAGCACCCGCAGGAAACTTGACCTTAAGCCAATCGGGCTTGCGAATATAGTTTGAACGCTGCACCGGCATTCCTTATTAAAATCTAAATTGGTGGAGATATCGACAGTTGATAATTATTCAGGAATGGAGAGTACCGCTTCAAATAAATTTTGGCGATAAAAAAATAAAGGCTAAAGAATTAGCCACCAAGGCACCAAGGACGCCAAGAAAAACAAACAATTTGTGGCGTTAGTATTTCTTGGTTCTCTTGGTGGCAAAAACCCTTCGATTTGATTATGAATCAGACAAAAAAAGACCCGCTCACATGAGGTGAGCGGGTCTTTGACAGTTTAAACTCGAAAAATTAATTTCTATGCGGGCTCAAAGTCGGACTTATCAACCCCACAGACCGGACAGACCCAATCTTCGGGGATGTCTTCAAAACTGGTTCCTGGTGCAATACCGCTATCGGGATCGCCTTCGGCAGGGTCATAAATATAGCCACATGGGACACAAACATATTTTTGCATTTTCAGCCTCCATTTAAGTAATGAGTTAAGATGCCTGCATACTAGCAGGTCTGACTAATTATTACAATACTGGTTATATTTATTTTTTTCCTCGATCAACCAACCATTTCCATCAGGGCGGCAACCGTCTTTTCAATCCCCTCGGCAGCTTCGCTGATACTTCCGGCCAGCATATAGGCTGGTGAGGTGATAATTTTATTGTTAGCATCGATGACAAATTCGGTCACCGGGCAAGGAACGTGAGCTGCCCCCATAGAGGTTACCGCACCGGCAGTCTCCTCGTCAGTACCAATAGTAACCTGCGGGTTGAGGTTATCGGCACCAAGAACTTTTGCGACCAGCGCCGGAGCAATACAAACCGCTGCCAGAGGCTTTTTAGCAGCAACAATTTCCCGAATCAAGCGGGCGACCTCAGGATGGGTGGTACATTTAGGCCCCTTATAAGCAAAATCACAAAGATTTTTTGCCACCCCAAAACCACCAGGGATAAACAAAGCATCCAAATCGGTAGCTTTAATGGTAGCGATATCGCTTATGCCACCACGGGCAATGCGCGCCGATTCTTCCAAAACATTACGAATGGCACCAGCAACATCCTCGCCAGTCAAATGGTTAACCACCCCCTGCTCCGTATCTGGAGCCATAATAATGACCTCGGCACCGGCACGATCAAGAGCCAATAAAGAGATAACCGCTTCATGAATTTCGCTGCCGTCGTAAACACCACAGCCCGCCAGGATAACACCAACTTTTGCCATATTAACCTCCTGATTAAATAGTGTAGCTACTGTTTAACGCTCTTACAAAATCAATATGATAATCAATACGATGGCTAAGCAAAAATTGCGGCCTACAAGGCATAGAGTTTTTTCGTGGGCGAAGTCCTACATACAGTAGGTCAAGATCCTGAAAAAACACTCCAACGCCGTAGGGCGGACTTTTGCAACGCCATCAGTTGCGGGGATAAAGAACCGCAATCCCATGAGCTATTTGGGCTCCCAAAGCTCTTAGCCGATGTGGTTCGTTAGAATCCCAATAAACTGAATCGCCGGGATTAAGAATATGGGTTTCAGTGCCATGCATCAACTCGACCTGCCCTTCAAGAATATAGAAAAACTCCTCTCCGGGATGGCTTACCGGCTGCGCCTGATCGGTCTGAGCCGGATCAAACTCAACCAGAAACGGCTCCATATGTTTATGTTTTTTTCCGTAAGCAAGCGAATGATAGAAATAAGGCTGCGGAGCCCCCCCATGGCTTGGGCGACGATTCATCCGCTCAGCATCATCGGCACGAACCACCAGACACTTCTGGGTATTATCTTCTTCTTCAAAAAACGTCTGTAATGGCACCCGCAATGCTTTCGCAATGCGAAGCAATGTTGCCAGTGGCGGAATTACCTGATCGTTTTCAACCTGTGACAACAGTGGTTTTGACAGTTCGGTGGTCTGAGAAAGATCCTGCAAGGTCATCCGCCGCTGCTGCCGCAGTTCGCGAACCTTCTGCCCAATCTGCAACTCCTTAACCTCTGCTCTAAATTCGTTCATTGCCAACCCTTCAAAGTATTGATTATTGTAACAGCCATGAAGTTTACAAAAGATTTAAATTTATCTCTATGATAATAATTGATGCGCTCAAAAAAAGAGATTAGATGGCTAAACTTTCGGCAACGACTTATACATTATTTTATCTGCTTATCTATTTGACTCAAGTAGACCTGCTTGGTTGGTTGAAAAAAGTAGAACCTTTT
>DAOWKG010000257.1 GCA_030639985.1 Desulfuromonadaceae bacterium | reverse complement strand
GATGCCGATAAAGAACACATTATGGCACCAGCCAAGAAATTGATCACTGCGGGATTTACTATTGTTGCTACCAGCGGTACCGCAGATTATCTTAATCAACATGGAATTGAATCTGAACGTATCAACAAGGTTAAGGAGGGGCGACCTCATTGTGTTGATGCTCTCAAAAGCGGCGAGATATGCATGGTTTTTAATACCACTATGGGGGAACAATCGGTCGCCGATTCATACTCAATCCGTCGTTCAGCAATCATGTATGACGTTGCTTACTTTACCACCTTGGAAGGTATTAAGGCTGGTACCGATGGTATTTTGGCAATGCTGCGAGAAAATCTTGACGTTAAACCGCTGCAAGAGTATTATCCCTCCTGATTTCACTAAACATAAAGCGTAATAATTCAGTGGACGGTTTTCCGTCCACTGTTTTTTTTGAGGAGTAAGTAGTTATGAGTGAAGCAGCGGTTCCAATGACAACAGAGGGACATCAGCGTTTACAAGAAGAATTAAAACAGCTGGTTCGGTTCGAACGACCCAAAGTTGTCCAAGATATTGCCGAGGCTCGTAGCCATGGTGATTTATCCGAAAATGCTGAATATGATGCCGCTAAAGATCGTCAAGGCTTTGTTGAGGGGCGTATTAAGGAGCTTAATCATAAGATTGCTCTGGCTCAAGTCATTGATCCGACCTCAATTAAAAGCGACAAAATTGTTTTTGGTGCCAAGGTAAGCTTGTTTGATGTTGATACCGAAAAGGAAGTTTGCTACCAGATTGTTGGAGTTGATGAAGCTGATATCAAGGTAGGCAAAATTTCTATCACTTCGCCGGTTGGCAGGGCATTGGTCGGTCATAAAGTTGATGAAGAGGTGAATATCAATGTCCCTTCCGGGGTTAAGGTTTATGAGGTGACCGACATCGAATATTCTTGATTCGATCATCACACCAGGTTTGTTTACAAAAAGGGGCAATATCATCATTGATAGTGCCCCTTTTTTATTGTATTTTCAGGTTTATAATTACAAAACTTGTAGGAGGTGACAATGGTACTAAAAATCACCAAAGATATGACCTTCCATCAAGCATTGCTGATTAGTCCGGACGTTGCTCAAGTGCTGAATCAATTCAATCTTGGTTGTGTCGGTTGTATGGGAGCTGTAAGTGAATCAATTGCTCAGGGAGTTAAGGCGCATGGACTTGATGTCGATGAAGTTATAACTGCACTGAACGCCATCTTTGAAGACTGAGATAATTCTGAATGGCTGAAAATAAAACAACAGCACCATTTCATCTTAATCTTGAAAAAAAACTCGATATCCTCCCCGGTGTCGGTCCGAAAATGGTTCCCAAACTACAAAAACTCGGGCTGAATAATATCGAAGATGCTCTTTACCATCTACCAATCAGATATGAAGACCGCCGGCAACTGAAAACCATTCGCCAACTAACCAATGGCCAACATGAAGTCTTTGTCGGCACCGTATTGGTGGCGGGAGAATCAGTTACCAGTCGTAGCCGGCGACGTATTTATGAGGTGATTGTTGGTGATGATAGCGGCACTATATCTCTTAAATGGTTCCGTTACCGGAAAGGTTGGTTGCAAAAACGCCTCCCGATCGGACAACAAGCTATTTTTATCGGTGAGGTTAAGAATTTCGGCACCACCCGTGAAATTCATCACCCCGATTCTGAACTGGTCAGTACCGATACAAACCTGCAACAATTATTGCAATCAGATCCCCTGAATTTTGGTCGAATTCTCCCCGTTTATCCCCTTACTGAAGGGTTAAGCCAAAAACAGGCACGTAAAATCTGGTATCGTCTGGTTAACGATTTTGCCAATTATACCCAGAGTTTTGTCCCTGTCGAGATAATCCAAAAATACCACTTACAAACGATACCAACAGCGTTGCAGCAAATTCATTGGCCAGATGAATCGGTCGATTTAAAAGAATTTGAAACTGGCAACAACAGTGCCCGTAAATCTCTGGTTTTTGATGAGTTTTTCTTTCTGGAATTAGGCTTGGCTTTAAGGCGGGCAGGGGTACAGATAGAGCAGGGGATAGCGTTTAAATTTGAGCATAAATACACCATCCCCTTAAGTAAAATATTGCCATTCAAGCTGACTGCTGCCCAACGCCGGGTTCTAGGTGAAATTAAACACGACATGATGGCATCACATCCGATGCATCGCTTATTACAAGGTGATGTTGGGAGTGGGAAGACCATGGTTGCCATGATGGCAGCATTGATAGCGATTGAAAATAAGGCCCAGGTTGCCGTTGTTGCCCCGACCGAAATTCTTGCCGAACAACACTATCAGACATTCAGTATCTGGCTGGATAAAATTGGCTTGAAAACCGGTTTATTGCAAGGCAATATGCCCACAGCAGCAAAACGAGACCTATTAAAGCAAATAGCTGCTGGCGAAATTGACCTAGTGGTCGGAACCCATGCGATTCTACAGGAAGGGGTAGAATTTCACTATCTAGGGCTAGGGATTGTTGACGAACAACACCGTTTTGGTGTCCGTCAACGCAGTCTGCTAAAGCATAAAGGTGCTAATCCAGATATTTTAGTTATGACTGCAACGCCGATCCCCAGGACGTTATCAATGACCCTGTATGGTGATCTTTCGGTTTCAGTTATTGACGAATTGCCACCAGGAAGAAAGCCGATAACCACCGAGTTGTTTCGTTCTGCGCAAAGAAAACGTGCTTATCAACGCATCAGAGATGAACTACAACACGGTAGACAGGCATATGTGGTCTATCCATTGGTAGAAGAATCAGAAAATAGTGATCTGCAAGCTGCTACCAGAGCTGCTGAGATATTTGCCCGTGACATATTTCCAGAATATAAGATTGGATTGATACATGGTCGAATGAAATCTGCCGATAAAGATATAGTTATGGATCAATTTCGGCGGGGTAATATCCAGCTATTAGTATCCACAACAGTAATTGAAGTCGGAGTCGATGTGCCTAATGCGACAGTTATGATGATCGAGCATGCTGATCGATTTGGATTGTCGCAACTGCATCAATTACGCGGACGGGTTGGCAGAGGTGCCGATAAGAGTTACTGCATATTGATTCCATCAGAACATTATAGTGAGGATGCCCGCCGCCGGTTAAAAGTAATGGTTGCTACCAATGATGGCTTTCAAATTGCCGAAGCCGATCTGGAAATTCGCGGTCCTGGTGATTTTCTTGGTACCAGACAGGCCGGTCTGCCAGATTTCCGGGTTGCCAGTTTGATTAAAGACATAAGGATACTAGATACTGCCAGGCAGGAAGCCTTCGATTATGTTCAAAAAACCAGTCAATTAACCTCTGTTGAGGCGATACCGGTGAGAAATGAACTTATTC
>DAOWKG010000014.1 GCA_030639985.1 Desulfuromonadaceae bacterium | reverse complement strand
CAGCCATGCATGGGGTGACATTGGCCGGCGGTGATACCTGCAGTTCTCCAGATTCGCTGATGCTTTCAATAACAATTCAAGGGACCATCACCACCGGTAGCGCTATTTGCCGCCATGGTGCAAAGTGCTACGATGCCATCTATGTCTCTGGATCGTTGGGTGATAGCGCTCTGGCACTGCAACTCCTGCAGCAAAACCAAGCACCAGATAGCTATCTGGCACAACGGTTTCATACCCCAACCCCACGGGTAAACTTGGGACAAAAACTGGCAAAAGACAAACTGGCAACCGCAATGCTCGACATTTCTGACGGTCTCCTTGCCGACCTGGGACATATCTTAGCTGCTTCGGGGGTTGGCGCCGAACTTGAACTGACAGCGTTACCACTGTCGGAACCATTTCAACATGCGCTTGCCAACGATCCAACCTTAATCGATCTGGCGCTTGCCGGGGGGGAAGATTACGAACTGGTTTTCACTTCCCCGCGACAGGATCTAACCGAGCAACTAAGTGGCGATATCGCCATCACCAAGGTTGGAACCATCAACTCAGGGTCAAAGCTGCTAATTCGACAAGAAGATGGCAGTAGCTACCAATGTCAGCGGGGAGGATTCGACCATTTTGCCTAATCTGGAACCGTCGACAGCAGCGAAACCAACCAGGAAGAGTTCGGTCAGATTCATTGGTCGCGATATCTCGGACAAGAGCTATCAACAGATCGCTGCTATTTTATTAACTGAGCAGCAGTTTAATCTAGCGGGATATAAGAACCTGTGCATCAAACGGCGTATAGCCGCCCAAATCAGGGCGGTTGGCAGTAGCAATCCCGAGGCCTATATTAAACAGTTACAAACAGATCGGGATGAACAAGAACAACTGCTGGCAGCATTGAGTATCCATGTATCGCAGTTTTTTCGTAACCCAACCATGTTTAAGGTTCTGGAGCAGAAAATACTGCCCGAACTACTCCAAACAGCACAGCAAAATCGTAGTAAAATCAGCATCTGGAGTATTGGTTGCGCTAACGGCGAAGAGCCGTACTCAATTGCGCTGTTATGTCATAAATTACAGTACCAAAACGAGTTATTAACAATTATCGGCACCGACCTTAGCCCCAAAGCCCTGACCAGAGCTGAGCAGGGACTTTATGCGGCGCAACGGCTTAGCGGCGTTCCGGCTAAATTGTTACACGATTATTTTTCCAGCAGCGGTAAGCACTATCAACTGGTAGATAAAATTCGCCAACAGGTTCAGTTTTTTCGCCACGACATCGTTGCCGACCACCCTTATTACCGGGCAAATTTGATCTTGTGCCGAAACTTGCTAATTTATTTTTCCCGGGAACAGCAACAACAGATACTCGAAGATCTGGCAGCAGCACTACTCCCCGGTGGCTATCTGGTCCTGGGTCGGGCTGAAACGCTGGCACCATCCTGCCGAGAGCTGTTTACCTGCGTTGATGCAGCAGAAAGAATCTATCAACGGGTTGCAGATAAATACAAAATCAGCACAAGGAGAACAACATGCGCGTTGAAATAAGTTACAAATTTGTCGTCGGCTTCATTTTTGTCGTCGCATCGGTGGTACTACTGAACCTGTTGGTGCCGCAAATGAATATCCCGGAGTGGACCCACCAATGGATTTCAATTATTGGCGCCCTGCTGGTTGGTCTGATTTTCGGCTGGATTTTTTCTAAGGCATTTACTGCCAATTTCAAGATTCTGACCGAAGGGGCTGAACGCCTGAGTGATGGTGATCTCAGTCGTAATGTCCGGCTCCGCAAAGGGCTGTTTACTGATGAAACTGAAGACCTTGGCAATTCACTAAATCTGGTGGTTGCCAGCCTCCGCAATCTGGTGGGCCAGATTCGTACCAGCTCCCTCAGCGTCAATGAATTATCACTATCGCAAGCGACAACGGCGGAAGAGATGACCGCAACTGCCCACGAAGTGGCCGGAGCAATGGAACAAATCAGTCACGGGGCAGAAACCCAAGCCGAAATGGTTGAACGTGCCTCCATGGTTATCCGGGAAATGGCAGAACAGATCGACCTGGTTGCAGGATCTGCCGGGAGCCTGTCGCAATCGGTTGAAGAAACCACCACCTCGGCCCGCCATGGCGAAGAGATGACCACCGCAGCACTAGAAAATTTAAAACAGGTGCTCGGTCAAATTAAAGAAAATGGTGCTATGTTTGACTCTTTCAGTGATCAGGTACAGAAAATTGGCACCATTACCGACGTCATTACCGGAATTGCCCAGAAAACCAATCTTCTTGCCCTCAACGCCACCATCGAAGCTGCCAGAGCCGGTGAATACGGTCATGGTTTTGCGGTCGTTGCTGAAGAGGTAAGTAAACTTGCCGACAGCACCAGCATCTCTGCCGGCGAGATTACCAGCTTAATCGAAAGCACTCGGGAACAAAGCCAAAAGGTACAACAATCGTTGGCAGACAGTATTAAAGCTATCGATGCTGGCCGTCAGGCAGTTGATATTACTGCCGGTGCCTTTAATATAATTATCGACAAAGCCGAAGCGGCACAATTAAAATCGGTCACGATTCGCGACCTGACCGAAAAGCAGAGTTCCGGGACCCAGGCGATTGTTACCGCCATTGAAGAAATCGCTAAAATTACCGATAATAATGCTGCCGGAACCGAAGAAATCTCCGCCGCTACCGAAGAGCAAACCGCATCAATGGAAGAAATGACCTTTGCCTCGCAACGCCTTTCCAACCTTGCTGATGAATTATTGACCTCGGTGAGTCGCTTTAATCTTGGCATCAATCTGGAGCAAGATCAGCCATGAAACAACTGCTGCCATTTATGGTCGGCTACGAAACCTATGCATTGGAACTGGCAGAGGTGCAAGAAGTGGTTGAAGACCAGACAATATATCCATTTCCCGGTGCACCAGCTGCCATTGCCGGAGCAATCAGTTTCCACGGCCGGATTATTACTGTTATCGATCTGGCCCAGCTGCTCAACTTTCCCGCGGGAAAAATCGGCCGCCGGATAATTGTTCTGGTAAACCAACGGGGGCCGGTCGCTCTTGGAGTTGATCAAGTTCACAAGATCATCAATCTGGCAACCGAACCAACCAAGAAGCGAGAGAATTACTCCGAGGAAAACTGTATTACCGCAATCATCAATCATGCCGGGAAAATGATCAATCTGCTCGATCTTGAGCAATTGCAGCTACAGCTCGAAGAGCTCTGTAGCGAAACAGGAGGGGGAGTTGTCTAAACGGGTT
>DAOWKG010000148.1 GCA_030639985.1 Desulfuromonadaceae bacterium | reverse complement strand
TGAGAGGGTACAGACCAGAAACACAAAGATTGCGCCAAAGAAAAAAATCGTCGGAACTATCAGGTCAATAGAGCCATCATATTCACCCCAGAAAAAAAACGTATAAACAAAATAGCCAACGACAAACAGATATATTAACACCTGTAAGCTATTCCAATGCCGACGTATTCGCCCCACTGGCAATCCAGAGATCAAACATCTGGTCGGCCAAATAGAGAAAATAATTATCAAAATAGAAAGCAATAGCAGGAGGTTTTTTAATAATTCCATAGGTTACTTGCTGTTATCCGATTTAGATTAAAGCCAGATATCTTGCATATATAGGAGGCATGCTGAACCAAACTCACCATTAACCAACATTTCACATATTCGACTGACAATTTAGCAGATTGCAAACATATTGTCTGTTAAAATTAGCATTAAAATGGCCAATAATCCGACAAAAATGTTAGTATTTTTCTACCCCTACGACAACAAAATATCAGAAAAGGTCTTAACCCAACTATGAACATAGACAAAATCTACCAGAAGACGATCAACAAATGGGGCGAAGAGGCTCAATACGACCAAACCGTCGAGGAATGCGCCGAACTTATTGCCGCACTTAAACATTTTAAACGTGGCAAAGCCAGTTCACAAACTGTCATCGATGAACTTGCCGATGTCACCCTTATGCTTGGTCAACTACGCTGGATGTTCGGAGCTGAACGGATCGAGGCAGCAGTAGAAAAAAAACTCGAAAAGCTGAATGCCCTACTTGAATCTTCCGATTAAAAAATCAATCGGTATCATTAATGAGCTGCGCCTCCAAAGATGCGCCGGCCATTAGCCCTTGCCGCCAATCATTAAATCAGGTAAATTAATCATACCTACTTTTAAACATAGGTTACCTGACTAATGGTCACAAACTATCTAATCGTTGAGCAACACCTGAAACCTCCGGAGAATCTTCCCGAGATCCTCAAAGAGCTGACCCAAAGGTTTCAGCTTGATACCTACCAATGTCGCCAACGGCTAACGGGTCGAGGAATGTCACTCCTGGCAAAAGGGAACTTGGAACAACTGGATAAAATTTCAGTTTTTTTACAACAAACCGGGTTTACACACTGGCTAGTTGAGCCCTCCAAAAAAGGTTTCGTCCCCCTCAAGATCAGTAATTTACAAATCAATTCTGAACGTATAACTTTTGGCTGTCAAAAAAAAGAAGTGGCCTTTCCCAGAGGCGCTACCATCCTGGCTATTTTTGCCGAAACGACAGGAGAGTTGGCCGACAAAAGCGTTGCCCAGCTCCTCTCAAGCCACGCCTATCGTGGTAAGGATGATGTTCGGCATCTGGAACAAAACAAAATTTATAAAATAATTCTGCAAGGCAAACCGGTTCTCGATCTTTACCATCTTGATAACAACCTGCAGGTCAAAGATGCGGTACGTATCTTTCCCGGGAAATTTGATCCCCAGGGATTGGGAGATCGAGCCTCACTAAGTAGCAGGCAAAATTTACAGCAAATTTTGCAACTGGCGGAGGAGTATGCGGGAGATTTCTACCTGCACACCGATTTTGGGCTAACCAACTTACCCGGCTGTACCTTACGACGTGACAACTCCGACAACCCAGAAACGCAGCGACTAAATCTTCTCAGTCTAGCCCGTTACGGTTGGCTGATGGTCGATTTATTACAATCTGGCGCCATCAATTCCAATCAGGCGGAAACCGAAAACGATCTGGCCGGCTCAGTTGCCACCGCAATGCTGCTACAAAATCCAGCCCTTGCAGCAGATGGGCCACTCGAAGAAATTCTTCCGCTAGCGAAGGAAATCAGCAGCGCAATAAATGGTGCCACCAGGGATGAAAAAAAACCAACCAAACTACATCCTAAGACTGCCGATATCGACCTGCCAGCACCGCCACCAGCAAAATCAACTGCCCGCTGGTCGAATCCTAAAGTTTGGCTAAGTGGAGCAGGCATAGCTATTATTGTTGGTGCCAGCATCCTGTCAGACATATTTAATCGTACGTCTATAAAAGCATTGGCATACCATTCCTTTGCTTCTGGTGCTATACCGATGGTCATAGCTATATTGATGCTCTGGTATGGGTTTTATTTCCTGCGCTTGAAGCGACGGGTAGAAAACACCCCAACCAGCAAAATTCGGTCGGTCGCCATGGGAATGGTCGAAATCAAGGGACAGGCGATCCGTAGCTACGCCCTGATCTCACCAATGTCAAACACCCCGTGTGTCTATTATCGCCTAACAAAATATCGCCGTGACCGAAACCGGCAGTGGCAGGTCAGCAGTAGCAGCGGTAGCAATAATGTCCCGTTTTTACTCGAAGATGAAACTGGCAGGGTGGAAATCAATCCGACCGGAGGACACATCAGTGCCGGATCAAAACACGAGGGAGTTCCGGGACAAGTCGGACTGATGTTATCCAGCAACAGTAGTGATGAGAAATGGGTCGAGGAAACTATTGTCGATGGCACCCTCCTCTATATTCTTGGTTATGCGGCAGTCAAGCATACCCATGGCACGTCACTGAACGAACAAAAAATTAGCGCCTTACGAGAACTAAAACAGGATCAGCATAAATTACAACGGTTTGATCGTGATGGCGATGGCAAAATCAGCGCCGACGAGTGGGATGATGCCCGTAATGCCATCGAAGCTGAAGTAATAGCTGCATCATTGCAAAATAAACAGCAACGAAAAAGGCAGGAAGACCACATAGTTGTTGGCAAAAAACCAGGACGCCCACTCATCATTGCCGAAACGCACTCCGAGGACAATTTAACCACGCGCTATTTCTACTACGGCATCACGTTATTTTCAGGAGCAGTTGCCGCTACCGGCGCAGCAATCTACTTACTGATAAACTATTTAAACTAGGAGATACATTATGACTGGACTAATTGCGTTAGGGATCATTCTATTACTTTTGCTGGGGACAATTATCTATGTTGTTATCATCTATAACGGTTTCGTCGCCCTGAAAAATAACATTGAACAAAACTGGAGCAATATTGATGTCCTCCTCAAGCAACGCTACGACGAATTACCAAAGTTGATTAAAGTATGCGAAGGCTACATGCAGCACGAACAAAAAACTCTGGAAGCGGTTGTCAAAGCGCGCTCAATGGTCAATTCTGCCCAAGGAGAGGAACAAAAGCTCCAAGCACAGAATGCCTTGACCGATACGCTAAAATCGCTGTTCATGGTAGTTGAACGTTATCCAGATCTAAAAGCTGACGCTGGTTTCCGGCAACTCAGCAACCGGATTTCTGAGATCGAAGATCAGATTGCCGACCGCCGTGAACTCTATAACGCCTCGGTTACTATCTACAATACGCGGTTGGAACAATTTCCCGACGTCGTCATTGCCAGAGCCTTCAATTTTGACCGCCGGGAACTCTGGAAAATTGATCCCGCCCACCGACAAGATGTAGAAGTAAACTTTCAACCATAATTTGGTAAATTTTTTGCCCATTACTGTCGATAAGCAGGGTGCTGCGGTGATTTTTTTAATGTTTTACCGTAGCACTCAGGAAATATGGATCAGCAGAATGTTTTTCAACGATATCAGGAATCGGCAAATGGATATCGACTTTTTATCGAAATACGTTGATAGTTAAATGAGTTTCGCTACTTAAGTGTAGATACCAGCACCGACTCAACCATCTGCCAGAGGAAAATTCATGGCGCTCAACTTCTATAGGCTGCTCGGGGTACCCCCGAATGCCGGACAACTACGGATCAAAGCTGCCTACCGCAGCTTGGCCAAACGTTTCCATCCCGACCGAAATAGCGGGTCAGAAACTGCGGCTGAACTGTTCCGTCAAGTAAACCATGCCTATAAGGTTCTGTCCGATCCGAAATTGCGTGCCGATTACGATCGCAAGCTCGCCCAGCAGGAAGCCCAACCAG
>DAOWKG010000166.1 GCA_030639985.1 Desulfuromonadaceae bacterium | reverse complement strand
TTTCTAGATAACCGCCAGGAAGAGGCAGGGATCGTTTACTGTTTAAGTCGTAAGCGGGTGGATGAGGTTGCAGCAAAATTGCAGCAGGATGGTTTGCAGGCAGCGGCCTATCATGCTGGCTTACCAGCCGCAGAACGCAAACGGGTTCAGGAAGCATTTATCCGCGACGATATTCAGATAGTGGTTGCAACCGTTGCCTTTGGCATGGGGATTGATAAGCCCAATGTTCGCTTTGTGGTTCATTACGATGTGCCAAAAGATTTAGAAAGCTATTATCAGGAAACCGGACGTGCCGGGCGCGATGGTTTGCCGGCAGAAGCATTATTGTTGTTCGGATATGGTGATATCGCTATCAGCCGGGGATTGATTGAAAAAGGGGGCAATCCAGAGCAGAAACGGATCGAAATTCACAAGCTTAATGCCATGGTGGGATTTGCCGAATCGGGAACCTGTCGACGCCGAGCTTTGTTGGGCTACTTTGGTGAAAACCTTGTCGATGATTGCGATAATTGTGATATTTGTCTCAATCCACCGGAACGATACGATGCCAGCGAAGATGCCCGCAAAGCATTATCGTGTGTTTATCGGGTGGGGCAGCGCTTTGGTATCGGTCATGTTATCGAGGTGTTGCGGGGTGCCAAAACTCAGCGTATTTTCGACCTTCGCCACGAGCAGCTCTCAACTTATGGGATCGGGCGGGAACAGAGTCAGGATCACTGGAGTCACCTGTTGCGACAGTTGATTCACTGTGGCTATCTGGAACAAGATATTGGTAATTATTCGGTATTAAAGTTGACCGAAGCGGCGCGGCCACTGCTGCGTGGTGAAACCGAATTAACCATTACCCGACCACGGGTGAAGACCAGCAGAAAAAAACGGCCGCAGCCGAAAATTGTCGGACTCGAGTATGATCAGGAACTTTTCAATTTATTACGAGTTCTGCGTAAACAGATCGCTGACCGAGACGGTGTACCGCCATATGTGGTTTTTGGTGATGCCAGCCTGGCAGAAATGGCAGCAACGCTCCCAACCGACGAAGAGGCTTTTTTGCAAATTAATGGTGTCGGTCAGAAAAAGTTGCAAAGTTATGGCAATGAATTTATGGCAGAAATCATTGGTTTTATGTGCCGGTAAAGTATGAGTTCTTGAAATTTTGAAGCACTAAGTCGATTTTAACGGCGAGGCGCGGAGGTGGATAGTATAGAAATTAGTTTTTAGAATCAAAGTTAGACACCAGAACACCAAAATAGAAATAAAGCACCACGTTTTTTGTTTTAAACTAAGAAACAGATTTTACCCATGTTTTCTCCGTTCCTCTCCGTCTCACCGTTAGAGTTTTTATTTACAAAAAATCCTAAAGAAAATCACCGTCCCCGTCGATAATGTATCCAAGTGAGTTCTCATAGGAGGAGACGACATGACAATGCAAATAGATCCGAATCAAAGTGCAAAGGCTATTTCTGGGTTACAACAAGAGGAAACGAGTCAGCGGCAACAGCAAAAAAATGCTGTGAAAGATCGAGTCTCTCTTGGCGAACAAGAAAAGATTGGTGAAACCTATGGACCGGGTCTTAAAGTCGCATCTCCCTACGAATTACTCCGTAATTTGGTAATTAAAACCCTGCAAGAGCAGGGACTTGAGCTCCAATTTAGTACCGCTAACACTGAGGTCAATTTTGAAACAATGACCCCGGAAGAAGCTCAGACTCTGGTTGCCGAAGACGGTTATTTTGGCGTTGACCAAACCTCGCAACGGATTGTCGATTTTGCTATCAATGGTTTTGGCAATGATCCAAGCAGGTTAGAAGAGATGAAAGATGCCATCGATCAGGGCTTTAAAGACGCACAACAAGCTTTTGGTGGGGCATTACCCGAGATATCACAACAAACATACGATGCAATAATGGAAAAACTAGATGCTTTTGCAGCGCAAGAATAACGCTGCAGAAGAATAGGAGTGAGTCATGGTTGATAAAATTACTGGCAGTAAAAGTTTTAGCCCAATGGGAAATCTAAACCGTACTGGTAAGTCCGGTGGTGCCCAGAAGTCTGCGAGTGCAAATCGTTCCGACCGGGTCGATTTTTCCAGTGCTTTAAATAATGCGACCAAGGCTCAGGCTGTAAGCTCAACGCAAGAAACTGCTCGGGCAGATAAGCTGCAGGCATTGAAGGCACAAATAGAGAATGGCAGTTATAAGCCTGATCTTGACAAGGTTGCCGCTAGTATCTTGCCCTTTATTATGAATGAGGCTTGAGATGGCTAATCCTGAGATTAAACTTCAATTGGAAACTTTGCTTGAGTTGTTGCAACAAGAGCGCAAAATGGCTCAAGCGCTTGATATGGCCGGTTTGCAAGAGGTTGTTACTGCAAAAGAAGAGCTTCTGGAGGCACTACAACCCCAGCCCGAAGATGTAGTTGGTCTCGAAAGCTTACTCCAGCAGGTTGAACACGAAAATCGCCGCAATGCCTTTTTGCTCTGGACCGGGCTCAACTGGGTTCGTGATTTGATGGGCTTTTTTGGTAAAGCGACAATGCCACAAGTTTATGGTGGTGGCGGGCAGTCATGTAGTTTGAATGAATCGGGTCGACTGTTGTCAGGAAAGGTATAAGCGATGGGTGGCGGACTGAATGCAGCACTAAATTCCGGACGAACTTCACTGCAGACCAATCAAAAAGCGATTGAGATAACTGGTCTTAATGTCGCCAACGTCAACACCGATGGTTATTCT